>NZ_BAGX02000016.1 GCF_000320505.1 Methanobrevibacter boviskoreani JH1 | reverse complement strand
ATCTTATAAGCTTTTTATATATTTTTAATAGTGTTTTTATTTTTAAAAATTGTAAAAATAGTTTTTAATGTTGTATTATGTTTTTTTTTATTTTTTAAAATTAGTTAAAATTAGTTTTTTAATATTTAATGGAATATGGATTTTTTTATTTAAAAAATATAGGATATTGTCCAATTAATCAAAATAAATGAAAATAAGAAGAAAATGTGAATACTTTAATTATCTTTATTTTTTTCTTCAATCCTTCTTATATTTTTATGTACTAATTCATCAAGTCTGTCAAGACAGTAGTAATATAAAGTACAGTCATATTTATCTAAATAAATATTGTCTAATTCCTCAGTGCTTCTATAAATTGATGTGAAGTAACTTAATATGGTTTTAATATTTGATTCTTTAATAATTTCTAATTGTTTCTGATTAAAGTCTTCTCTATTTTCACTTTCTTTATATACTTCGGCAGTGGCATCCTTAATTATTTGTTCATAATTAGGTTCTAATACGTCATATGCTTTAAGACTTAAATTAAAACGATTAAAATTTATTAAAAATTCCAATTCTTTTTTATTATCCTCTTCTACTTGACTCTCATCTAATATGATCTTATTGTTTTCATTTAAATAATCATATATCTTTTTAAAATAGGGTTTATAATTATTGATTAAAAATTCATAGTATTCTAAGTAGGATAAAGATTTAATATAATCTACAAAGCTTTTATCTAAATATTTATTCATTAATTCACTTTTTGATTCCATGTAAATCCTCTGTTTAAATTTAAAATTTTTTTTTAATATCTTACTTTTTTTTATTTTATGTTTTTTCTAATATTAATATTATTTTTTTAATTATTTTTTCTTTGGAATTAAAGAAGATAAAAAAAATTTTCATTGGGAGAAAAGATAGTAGAATATTTGTTTTTATAGTTTACATAATTTTAAATTAGAAAAATTAAACATGGACAAATATTCTGAGATTTAAAAAATTTATTCAATTTTGATTATTTTATATCATTAAATATTTTATTTAAATTTTAACAAAAAACTAAGGATTAATTAATAAATTCTTATTAGTAAATTTTATATACTAATAAATTCAGAAGTTATTATGGAAATATTTTTTAATATTTTCATTAGGTATATATTATATCGAGGGTACATTTATTGTTCTATTATTTTGAAGATGTTGATGTAAACTTTTTTTTAGGTGATGATGGTGGTAATAGAATAATATCTGTTTATAATAATTTAATTATTATATTGACATAGATTTTTGGTACTGGTCTATGTTAACCTTAAATTTAAGATGATGGTGATTAAAAGGGAATTCGATTTAATATATACCCTTTTTTTATAATATTTAATTATTTGAACATTTTCTCATTTTATCTAAACTGATCTTTATTTTATATAAATTATTACTTAAACGAAATATTTATTAAATAATTTTTAAAAAATAGTAGTGAGGGAATATTATGGAAGTAGATTTTAAAGATTATTATGATACTCTTGTAAATAACTTAAATTGTTTTGAAGGGGAGTATGATTCTTTCATTGATTATGGTCCTAGTTTATATAAGTTATTATGTGATTGTTTAAATTCTAAACAGTTATCCAGTGGTTTACGTTTAAACATTAGTGCTGCAATAGCATACTACGTTGTTCCTATGGATATTATTCCAGAACAGGTATTTGGTCCATATGGCTATATTGATGATATTTACATATCTGTATATGTTTTAAGAAAGGTAGTTAATCAATATGGTTATGATTTTTTACAGGATTTATGGACAGATGATGAGAGTATTGAAGATGTTCTAAATACTTGTTTTGAGGAATCTGTAAAAATCTTACAGGATCAGGTTGATGATATACTTTCATATGTAGGATTAATTGATTAAATTACTATTTTTTTTAATTCTATTGTTTTTTTAATTTCGTGATAAATTATATTATAAAATTTTTAATAAAAAAAGATATTATGATGCTTAACTTTATTTTTTGAGGTATTAATTCAAAACGTAAAAATCGATTACTGAAATTCTTTATTAATAATAATTTTCTTAAAAAGAGATAAAAAAAGATTTAATTTTTATATGATTTTGACATGTTTATAGTATTTGAATATTTTTTTGTGATTAGTTACATGATTTGTAGAGTCGGATTTGATAGGTTTGTAGTGTTTGGATATTTTTTGTGATTAATCATATAACTTGTAAATCCAGCCATTAGATAATAATAGATTTAAATTATAATTCTCATCGTTTTTGTCTACTTTGAGTCTAAAGTTTAAATTAATAAAACCCTCTTCTTTAGATGGCATAAAGTTTAATTCTTTGTTTACTGCTTTTATTTTATTAAATATTTTAAATAATTCAGGGTTAATATTATCTATTTTAATCATACCGCTAATAACCTGATGTATATAACCTTCATTATCTGTGTTATTGATTTTATTTGATGTAATGTATTTGCCTTCTGTAATATTATCTGGAGATACTTCATCAGTGTTTTTCTCTTTAGGGCCAATTCTATTAATATCTTTAATTTTATCATTGTTTTCAGAGTTGTTGCTAATTCTTTCAATCATTATTTTCTGCAGGGAATTTTCTATCATTGGAAAATCAATGTTTTCTTTAATGGATTCATAATCCTTTTTAATTTTTTCAATTGAAACTTTAGCTTCTAGTTTTTCATTTAACACATCAGCACATTTTTTAGCGTTACTGTAGTTTGAAAACTTATCAAACAATGTGTTTTTATTTCTCACTTCCCATATTCCATATTTGCTAATTGGCTTTACAATACAGTCGGAACATAATTTCTCATAATTTTCCTGATTAAATTCTTTACCACAGAGCATACCGGTTTCTGTATTATCTGTTTTTGAGTTGAATACAATTTCATTAATAATTGTTTCAGGATCTTTGTATTTTAATGATTCATTGGCTTTAAGACATATTTTTCTTACTTCCTCTTCGGATTCTATCCTTTCAATCTCTTTTATATCCTCTTTTCCCCTATATATGATTGCATATCTTCCATTTGTAGGTTGATATATAAATCTACATTTGGGGCAGAATTTTTCAAATTTGTATTTTGAATCAAATGATCTTCCGCATAATTTACAGATTAAACTGTATTTTTCAATGTTTTCATATTCGGGATAATATTTCTCAATGAAGTTTCTGATTTGATTTTTTTCTCTAAAATAATATTGTTCCAAGGTTTTGTTTTCCATTATCAAATCGAACTTCTTTAAATTATTGATTATTACCTCAGTATGTTTGTCTGTGTAATATTTGTTTAACTCTTCCTTGGTAAAATTGTTTTTATGGCTTAATTTAGGTAGAAGAAGATTTATTGCTTTTGCAGTTAAGTATTTCTGTTTACACTCTTTACAGAATTCCTCTTCATTTGATTCCAATAATTTATTACAGATTTTACATGTATTTCCCTCTGAAGGTGTATTGATTTTATTTAATGCATCTTTATAATCATTATAGTATTTAGCATATTCCTTATTTTCCCTTCCCCGTTTTATGTAATAATTAATGGTGAAATAATCAACATCTTCACCTTCACAGGATTCTTTAAGAGTTTTACCCTTCTTAACGTTTTTAATGATTCTTTTCCATTCTTTGTTTGAAATGGTGGTTTTTTCAAAATTGTCTTTAATACTAATATATTCTTTGTAGAGTTTGTTGAATGGTTCTTCCTTGGATTCTCCTTTTTTAATCCATTCATTTAGTTGATTAAAATCAATGTTTATAATCATGGAAACTTCTTCTAATGTTTTACCATTCTTAAGTAGGGTTACAATCTGTCCATAGTATTGATTGAATAGGTTTATTTCGTTTTTATCATCTGATTCTACTTTTTTAAGATTCTCTTTATCAATTAAATAGAAATTGTCCTCGTCATCTATTACAATCGCATCCCTTTCTTCCAGGAGTTTTATGATTTTTTTAACCTCATAATTGGTGTAATCTAATTCATCGGTTAAATAATCAATTGAATAAGGTATTTCTGAACCTATTTTATCGAATAAATCCTTTAGTTTTTTCTCCTCAATATTTTTAAAAATATGTTTATCTTCCTGACTTATATGGGAGTATTTATTTATAAAATCTATTAAGTCCTGATTGATTTTAAAGAAATATTGATTTTCATTTGAAAAGATGGAATTTAAATTATATAATAGTGTGGTAACACCTGCAATCATTTCAGAATCATAGTTATAGAATTCTTCATCATTCATTAATTGGTTCACTGATATTACTTGGTTTAAAGTTAAATCTCCATATAATAACTTAAGATTGTTTGCAACTTTTTTGTTACAACTGTTGCATGTTCTGCTTGGGGATTTATTATCTAAAGGTTTATCACATATTTCACATTTATCTGATTCTTTCTGGATTTCTTCTTGTTCGTTTAGATATTTTAATCTTTTTTGATGAAGTTTAGGATAAAATAGTAATTCCGCTTCATTTAAAACCTTTTTCAGGTTTTCAACAATCTCTTTCTGATTATTAATTTCCCCTAAATCTAAAAATTCTTCTTCTCCGTCGATTTTGTTGATTTTAATTCGTTTAAGAGATTTTAATTCCTCTGATTTGTTATGATTGGATTGATAATTTCTGTAGTAGATATTTATTCCGCAATGGATTTCATTAGTGTTTAAATCCTTTAAGAAATGACTATTGTTTTTTTCTCCAAAAATATTGAAATTTAAAAAGAGGATTGTTTTACCTGCATCAAATCCCTTTTCACTTTCATCGTAATTAAATCCGAAGAAATAATGGGATTCAAAGTTTCTTTTAATTCTTGAAAACCAAATTCTTTTTGATTTGGAATAATATTTAGGGTTTTCAATATGTTTATTCCCATATTTTTTAGTAAAATTAATTTTTTGAGTAAATTCTTGTTGAAAAGTGAAAAATAGCTGATTTTCTGCTCTTTCAATATCATCGGAGTTATCTAGTATTATGTAGTCCATATTATCCCTTAAATAATATAATAATTATTAATAATTTTGATTATCTTTATTTAAATTTATTCCTATAATTTTTTAGTTTTAAAATTTTTAATATATAAACTATATTAAGGAAATGATAATATAATAATAACTTAAATAAATTTAATATTGATGTGGTAAAATGTCTGATTTCTGTTTCGAATTTTTATATTCATTTGACGGGGAATTATTAGAAAAATGTGTGGAAATGGAGGCTTATATCCGTAATGGGTATTATACTGATTCTATTATTACAGCAAGGGTAATTGGGGAAAACACCATAGAAAAAATTGCTAAAATGGAAAATATTGATTTTAATGAATCTGAAGCCAATAATCAAAAAGATAAAATAAGTTTATTATTTAAGGTTAATATTATTAATGAGCCTACAGCTAATTCATTTGATAATATTCGAGTATTTTCAAATAATGTGGCGCATGGTGTTTATAGGAGTACTTTGGAATCTGCGTTAAATGTTCATCGTAATGTTTATAATATTTTAACTTTCTACTATTCTAAATATGGTGGGGATGATGATTTCCATAAAAAACCTTATGATTATGATCCATTTCATATGAGAAAGCCAATTAATTCAATGATTAATTTCCATATGGATGATAATGAAATTGAAGAGAATGCATTCTTATTTGAAATCAATGAAATTAAAAAAATGCTCAGTGAAAAGAATGGGGAACTTGATTCAGGTTATAAACAATCAATAAACGATAAAACTGATAATGAGGATAAGCATATTGAAGATTTCATTGAAATTAACAGTGATGACAATGATTTAATTGATGGTAATGATTTAATGGACAATAAAAATAGAGGTCTTATGGATGATTTTAAGGATGAGGGATTGATTTTAGATCCTATTGATTTTGATTCATTAAATAAGGAAGGAATAAAACCTGCAGATGATAGTGATTTAAGTAAAATAAAATCTTTAATAAATAAACGTTTTAAAAATGATAAATAATTTATTTTTAATTTATTTTAGTTTTTTTTAAATTTTTTATTCATTAAGTTTTGCTTTTAATTGATTTAGTCTAATTATAATTTGTTCTATTTTTTTAATAATTGGAAATTACTGTTTTTTTATAGTTTAGTTGTAAACAATATTCTTTATAGAATTAAATTAAAGATTATTGTATTTTATAAAAAAATATGGGAATATTTTTTAGTGTATATAAAATACAATTTAATGGTTAGGAAGATTTATATAATTATTAATCTTCAATTTTTACCCAGAATGTTGGAAGTATTCCTTTGCATATTGGACATTCCCCACCAGGAATATCCTCAACCTTAGTTCCTGGAGCAATGTTGTATTTTTCATCACCTAATTTCTCATCATAGATATATCCGCAATTTTCACATTTATATTTAGCCATAATATCACATCATTATTAAATAATATTATATATTTTAACTAATTAAATTATTCTTTTATTACTTTTTTTTAAATTAAAAATATTTATATAAAAAATTATTTATATGGAAAAGGTATTAAGAATAAAAATGTGATAATATGATTTTATATTTTTCTGGAACAGGTAATAGTAGGTTTATTGCTGAAGGTTTAGCTAAAATATGTGATGATGAACTAATCAATCTAAAAGACTTAATGAAAAATGGGGGAACAGGTGAATTACATTCAGATAAGCCTTTTGTTTTTGTTTTACCAATTCATGCTTTTAGAATTCCTGGAAAAATCAGTGAGTTTATTGAAACTATTAAGTTTACAGGATCTTCTGATGCTTATTTTATTGTTGACTGTGGTGGAAGTCCAGGTAATGCATTAAAATACATCAAGAATACATGTAAAAAGGTTAATCTTCAACTAAAAGGTTTCGATGCCATAAATATGCCTGCAAGTTATATTGTTATGTATAATCCTCCTGATGTAAATAGCGAGGCTGTTCATGATTCATTAGTCTATCAAAAATCCCAAATTGAAAGGATTGGAAGGGATATCAATGAAGGTAAGGAATTCTTTAACAGACCGTCTGATTTTAAAGGTAAGATACAATCCTCAATTTTAAATCCAATATTTGTAAAGATGATGATTAAAACAAAGGATTTTGCAGTATCTGATAAATGTGTAAAATGTGGCAGCTGTGTTTTAAGATGTCCATTAAATAATGTGTTTTTCAATGGTAAACCAGAATGGGGAGATAATTGTATGCATTGTATGGCTTGTCTTTCAGGTTGTCCCTCCAATGCAATTGAATACGGAAATAAAACAGTTGGAAGAAATAGATATTATCTTTTAAAACATTATGGTGATGTTAATTAAAATAAAATAATTAAATATCAATATTGTCTTATTTTTTATTGATTTTAAATAAGATTTTTAATTTTTAAACTTTAATAATCTTTTTTTTAAATATTTTTTAAATTTAAATACAATAATATACCTATTAATATATTTTACTAAGGAAATGTTATATAATATAAAAATTATATTATGATTGATTTAAAATTATAAAGTGATTTCATGGTTAGAAAGATCTGTGAGTATTGTGGTAAGCCATTTTATAGTAAGGGACATAATGCTCAGAAAATGCATAAGAAATGTGCACAGTTAAAACATAAGGAAGATAATGCTAGACGTCTTCGTCATCAAAGACATATCTTTAAAGTATGGCTTGAAAGCTGTGAAATTGATAGAATTCATAATCAAACACCTCCTGAAATGGGTTTTATGCAAAATGATTATGATATGTATAATCATTGGTTAGGTGGAAATACTAAATATCTACAGTCACCTACATTTGGATATACTAAAGAGGGTAAACCTAAACCTAATAGATTTTCAAATCTACCTAAGGAACGTGAAAAGCAGATTAGGGAGATTCATTCCAAGATTAAAAAAGAGAAGAACTTCATATTCTGTAGTGGTCAGCAACATAATACAAATTATATGTCCGCCTATTATTCAAGATATGAGGATAATTTTGGAGTTTCCTATGACGGTTTTTAATTTTTAACATCTTTTTATCTATTTTTTGATAGTTTTTTAATTTTTACAAGTTTAATCTAATTGCTTTTTTGTATTTTAAATTTTTATAATAAATTTGATCCTTTTTTTAAAAGTATTTTTGATATATAAATTGTATTTTAATATTCCCGTATAATATTAGTCATTTTTATTTTATTGTTTATATGTTAAATGTATAGTGTATTCAAGTAAAAATAGATCATTATACTAAATTTTAGATGTAAAATTAAGATTAATTTCATAGTTTTAGTATTATTTTAAAATAGTTTTAATAATACTTTATAAAATTTTTAATGAAAAATAGCAAGCTTTATATTTAGAAAAAATATAATTGATTTTATGAAAATCAGAAATGGTTTTCATATGTTTTGAAATGAATTTATTAGATAATATTTTAATTAAATAATTTTTTATTTTTATTGATTTATGGAAAATTAAGTTATTTAGGAATAATTTTTTGGACTCATTTTCAAAACAATCTTATATTATTTTCTAGAATTCAGTAAATATTTGCTGTAGTATTTATTTGATAAGGAATTCTAGCTAGTCTTTATAAATTAGATTTAGCTCCCACTATTATTTTATAAATCTATATTTTCTAAGGCTTCCAAATTACAGTAGTATCTAGTTTCACTCTTACTAGATACTTTTTTTATACTTTTTTCTATTTTTAGTTTTTTCTCATTGATTTTTGATTAAATCTAATAATTTTTCTTGTTTTTATATCTGACTATCCTTTCTAATTTTTCATGACTTTATTTGTATATCGATTATTTTTTCCATAGGTTCTTCCTTATTTTTTAGGTAAATCTATTTATTTTTAGTCTATTTCATTTATATTTAAAAATTTTCTTAAATTTTTCTATTTTTGCCTGTTTTTTATTTTTAGTTTTGTTTTTTAGTCCTTTTTTGATTCTCTTTATTTTGCATACATTATATACTGATAAGAAAGACATCGTGTTTTCTTAATTCTATTTTTATATTTGTTTATTTGCTTATTTGTTCCTGGTTTTAATAGATGGGCTGTTTTTGCTGTTTTTATATAATCTAAAGGATTTTAAATGGATTTTTTATTTTATTAAATAATTAAAAAATTAGCATTTTTTAAAATATCTAAAAAACTGATATTTCGATAAACATATCTGCTAGAAATATTAGATTTTATAAAGTTAGGTATGGGAAGTGTTGTTTTTAATATTTAGATAAACATGGCTACTCCAAATATTAGGTTTAATGAAATTAGGATAAGGGGAAGTGCTTTCTCTAGCTTTTCCTTATTTATTCTATTTAATACTTTAGGGCCTATGACTGCTCCGATTATTGTACCTGAACATAAAAGCACAACAAGCATCAAATCAATTCTTCCTAAAAATCCGTATGTACAGATTCCACCGATGGAATTAAAAATCAATACAAAAATTGTAGTACCGATTACTGTTGTGGCATTATATCCTAACATAAGTAGGACCAATTGTATTGGAGGCGTTCCACTTAAACCAAATAAACCTGCAAGTATTCCACCAAGAACACCAAACAATGGAACGAATATCTTTTTATATCCTGTAAGTTTTACATGTGATTTTTTCTCTATTTTTTCCTTGGATCTCTGTTCTTTAATGTAATTCTTAAGATTTATTAATGCAAGTGTTAGAAATAGAACACCAAATAATATTTTAAGAAGCTTTGCTCCAATCAGGGTCCCAATATATCCTCCTATAAAGGTTCCTAAAAATCCGCCAACACCTAGAATAATTCCCGTTTCAATATCCACATTATTGTTTTTATTATGATTATATGCACCAACAGCTGTGGTTGGAAGAACTGTTGCAAGGGAACTGGCTACTGCTACCTGTGGATCTATTCCTAACATAATTAGTATGGGGGTGTAAAGTCCTCCACCTCCCCCTCCAATTATTGTTACAAATAGACCAATAAGGAAACCTAAAACTGGAAGTATTATCATTGTTGTAAAATTCATATAATATTGGTATTTATTAATTAATCAATATAAAATTTTAAAATATGTTTTTGCTATATTGATTCTTTCTATAATCTGTTAAAGCATTGTCCATAAAATACTTTAAGTATAAAAGATAATATGAAATAATATGTATGAAAGATTATAACCTATTTGCAATAATCTTTTAAAATTATTTTAAATAAAATATTAAGAGGTGTTTAATATTTCAGAAGGTGGAGATAAGTCTTCTAAAAGGATGAGAACACTAATTATTTGTATTATTATCATAATAATTGCTATTGTTGGAATTTGGGCTATTGTAGACCATAATCTAACATTAAATGTTGCTGGACATGAGTTCAATACTCCTATGGGATATAGTGTTAATAATTCTTTGTCAAATAATTCAACAGATAATATCTCTATTAATGCAGTTCAAATTGAAAACGGAACTGATTATTATAGATTTACTGTTATAAGTCATGAAGAGAATAAAATTGTGTCTCCTTCAGACGCAGTTATATCAATAAATAATTCTGAGAATGTTACAATTAAAAATCATAAGGGTGTAATTATAAACAAAAATAAGAAAGATCAATCCTTTATGTATAAGGATGGTTCTGATGAAATTGTGATTAGAACGTCAAACCCTAATGAAAATGCATTTGCAGATGTTATTAAGAACTAATTATTTTCTTTTTTTTAATATTTTTTTTATAAATTTGTTTTATTAAGGGTTTAAAATCTTTTTTTAAGTTTTATAATACATGTTTTAAATAAAAATAGTTTATATTCAAGTTATAAATCTTAGTTCTAATTTATTTTAAATAAATTTGTATTTTTGATAAAAAGAGTTTATAGTTTAACTGTATTTTATTTACTCACTAATTTTAATGATATTCATATAAAATAATTTTTTTTTATTAATGATTTATATTAATAAAGTAGATATTTTTCTTGTTTTTCTAAATAGAATTTATTAATAAACTTTAAAAAAATAGTAAATTCAATAGAATAGTTTTTTAAACTATTCTACATCAAATCCTTTTTTACTCATATTTTCTCCAAGTAACTTCATAGCTTCCTTGGTTTTATTATCTGCTATTCTGTCAATTACTCTTTTATTTTCATTATATCTTCCAATATAATATTCCTGCTGATTTTCATCCACTAAATCAAGACGGGTAAAATTGGTTAATGATTCAATAAGGCAGCACAAACCTCTGTTTAATGCTTTGGCACATGGATTGTTTTTAACAATCTTGTCCACTCTGGCATTAATCAGATAAGCTTCTCCATGAGCATTGACATGATCTGCAATTGGTTCCATTTTTTCAATATTGTTAACTTTACAGTATATATAAGCCTCGGCATCTTTCATTAGAGGAACATCCTCATCATCAGTAAATTCGTCCTCATCCAGATTACCTACAGTGGCTTTAACGAAAGCTATTGGGTTACTTGTAATATTAATAACATACCTTTTAGTATCTTGAATGTTTTTAAGGGTTTGACTTCCTACAAATATTCTACATCCAATTTCATTATCTGCCTTACAGTTAATACCAATTGGTGCTGCGTCTTTAACTCCGTCCTTGCTTATTGTAGTATAAATTCCCTCATAATGTAATCCTTCTTCCATTCCTAAACTTTTTAAATCATTTGACATCTAATCTCTCCTTTTAATGTGATTAAAATAATTAATAAATACTATTAATTTTAATAAATATAATTTTTATTCTATTTTTTTAAATAAAAGAAATATTTTTATATTATGAAGTTATATTATAATCTCGTAAATAATTGCTATGTGTTAATATGAGTGAAAAATGTTCTACTTGCAGTGTTGATTTAGAAGAAGGTTATAGACAATGTCCTAATTGTCTGAAAATTATTAAGGAAGATTTGCCTACTTGTCCATATTGTAATGTTAACTTAGTTCCTGAAGAACATATTGAGATTATTGAAAGAAATAAACTGTTAACTATATGCCTTATAATCTCTTTAATTATTTTAATTCTGGAAAATTCAAACTTCCTATCATGGATATTTTATTTTCAATTGGTTGTTATTACCATAATCTTATATTATGCATTAAATTGGTTTATTAATAAACAGGTTTGATAATAAATTTTAATTATTATAAATTATATAAATTATGAATGGAGGATATTAAATGTGGTGGATTTTTGACACTATAAATAATCTAATATTATCACTTGCTTGTTGTTGTATTGGTCTGATTCTTATTAGTTTCATTTTTGGTTTTGGTTTTATGGATCAGAACACTATGGAACAAAGTCAATATGAGGACAATCAAAATCAGGCTTCAAGTGTTAATAATACTCATATGAGTAATATTAACAATGTTTCTGTTGACAGTGATAATAGTTCTTATAATATTTCAGGGGTAGATGAAAATGGTACTCCCGTTAGAATAAACATAGTACATGGTTAATTTATTTTTTATTTAATTTTTTATGTTGTGTATAAAATGAGTTTCAATCCATTAAATTTGATATGTCATAGGATGCCGGAGAGAACTTTCTCTTATAAAGGTCATTATTTTCCAGTTTGTGCTAGATGTACAGGATTTTATATAAGTCTATTTGCTTATTTTTTGTATACTTTTTTCTTCTTTGTTAATTATACTCCTACTTTGCTTCTAGTGGCAATATTGCTAAATGTACCTGCAGGTATTGATGGAACTACACAATATTTTGGATTAAGGGAAAGTAACAATTACTTAAGATTAGTAACAGGTCTTTTAGGTGGAATTGGACTTGGAATATTAGTAAAGGCTTTCAAATATTATATTTATTTAGGTGTAATCTAATTTTGTATTAAATAGGTAGAAATTATGGATGAGATAGATAAAAAATCTAGTAAAGATTTTATTGATACGGAGTATATTTTAAAAATTTTGGAATTGGATAAGGTTAATTCTTTTTTGGATATAGGATGTGGTGACGGACATATTTCATTTGCTGTTAATAAATTAAATGAAGATGCAATAATTTATGCAGTTGACAAATCAGAAGATGCAATAAACTATGTTAATGATAAAATAAACAAGGATAATGTTAAAAATATTAAAGCTATTTGTTGTGATGTAGATAAACATATCCCACTTAAGGACAATACAGTAAATACGGTTTTAATGATTAATGTTTTCCATGAATTTAAAACTAAAAGGGATAAATATAAAGTATTGTCCGAGATTAAAAGGGTTTTAACTCCTGGTGGTCAGGTTGCCCTTGTAGAATTTAGAAAGGTTCCAATGTCTTTTGGTCCAGATTTTAAATATAGATTATCTCATAATGAATTGGAGAAGTATTTTTATAATCAGGGATTTGCAATTGAGATTCTCAATGAAAGATTGGGAATTAAGACCAAATACGGATATTCCCATTATTTAATTATTTTCTCAGAACAAGAGTTTATAAGTATTCCTTAAATGGTTATACTTTATTTGCTATTTTTTTAATATTAAACCCTTTCATCTTTTTTTTAATATCTAACTTTTTTTAATCGGTTTTCAATATTTTTATCTTTAGCTATTTTCAATCCTTCATACCTTTTTTCAATAATTTTTCTAGTAGAAATATATTAAAGTTTTCATCCTCTACTTTCGAATAATTTTTTAAATCAGTATTCTATCATTTACCTGTTCTATTGGTTTTATTTTCATTTGTCATGACAACTTTAATTAGGCTTGAATTCGTTTCATTCTTATCATTGTTTAATTCCTTATCATAATAATTGCTCCAGCCATATTCCCTATAAGGAAATGCAGTCCATGAGTTATTGGTTAACATTATTTGTACGCTTCTATGGTTTTTAGAAAATAAAGTAGGATATTCAATTACCCTGACAGTATATCCTGCATTGGCTAATGATTCATAAAGATATTCGGAGAAACCCCAACAGTCTCCATATTTGTTTGATTTTAGTCCTGATGAGGATGAGTAAGTTTGTCCATATAATTTATATGTGTATTTTTTAAAGGTATCCTCAGATATTTTTTCAAAATCGTCGTAATCCTCTACACAGTATCCATATATAAATTTATTTGTACCTAGTTCAGTTCCAAAACCTGAATAAACGGTTATGTTGTGAAGTTGATAGGTTTTGTTTGAATTTTTATATTTTAGATTTAATGTGGTTTGTTTATCCTTTAAGAAATAAATATTATTGGAACTTGTTTTATTGTCCTTTTCAATATGTATATCGGTTTCATTATCTACCAGGACTGTTGAATTAGATTTAATATTTGGGATATCTGTGTATAGGAGATAATGGTCTCCATCACTTAGATTTAAATAATCTTTCCTAATCGTAATATTATAGTCTTTCCAGTCTGGATCATTATAGGGATAAACGGTTGAGATATTGTTTACACCAGGATTAATATTTTCGCTTGTCGGATTTTTATTTTTTGTATTGTTGTCTATCTTTTCCTGATTTGGATTTCCCGTATTACTTGGATGTTTTACGTCCATAGATGCATATGGATTTTCAATATCTACAGAAAATGCTCCTAATGTAAATATGCCTAAGATAATTAATAATATAACCAATAAAATAAGGACAGTTTTTTTCATCTAATTCTTCCTTTAATGTCTAATTTTTATTAATCAAACAATATCTGGTTTTATTTTATTTAAAAAATATTCAATTATCATTTGAGGAATATTCGATTTTTTAGTTAAATAGAATATTTTATCATTATGTTGGTGAAATTCTATTTTAATTAATAATCTTTAAAAAAAATAATTTTCTCAATTTCTAAGGTAATCCCATAGGTTTGTTGGTTGAATTGTTATGGTGTAAATATCAAATGATTTTTTTTTAGAATAGAACTATTTATTTTTTATTTAGAATGTAATATATGGATCTTATTGGTATTCCAGTCTCCTCGGATATGTTCTGGACTTTAAGTCCATCTTTCTTCATTTGTCTGATTTTTTCTTTAAGCTCATCGGGGTATTTACTTTTATATCCCTTTAATTTAATATCTGAGTATTTTTCAATAATATAATAGACTTGTTTGGTTTTAATATTTACCTCATCGGATATTTCCGCAGCTTTATATCCATTGTTTTTAAGCTCAATTACATTATCAATTAACTCTTTGGAGAATTTAGGTTTTGCACCTTGTTTGTATTCGATTTCAACATTTATATCTAGTTGCTCAAGTGCATTCAAATATTTTTCCGGAATTCTATCATATAGACTTTTGGAGCATGTTATCAACTTAAGTTCAGGGTTCTCATTAATAAGTTCCATAATCTTTTTAGAACTTAAGGCCTCGGTAATATGTATCTTGTAATTATTGTCTTCATCACTCATATGTGACCCTAAAAATTATTTATTTATTAAAAGTTTGTCTAAGTTATAAGAAATTATTAATTGTTATAATATAATAATTTAACCTTTTAATATTGCTTTTAAAAATAGGGATAAATTGACATATTCCTTTAATATCATGATTTACAAATTATTTAGATATAAAATCTTATTTAAAACCTAATAAATAGGTAGTATAAATTTTACTTAAATTGTATTTTAAAAATAGTATTTAAAAGAATTTAATAGAAATTAATTAGCTTTTAATTAATTCTAAAAATTTCTTACTTTTATCATTTTTTGGTTTTGCAATGTTTTCAATATTCTTTGATTCTTTTTTAACATCTTTAACATCTAAATTAAAGCTTTTGGCACATTCCTCTATAGGAATAGTTCCTTCATTATAAATCATTGCAGCTCCAAGTGCCTGATAATTGACTTTAAGATTGGAATTTTTAAGTTCCTCTTCCAATTTGAACTTTTTATGTAAAATCAAATCCATTTCCTTTACAGGAAGAATATTTTCATGTTCCTTCTTGTTTAGTAATTCGATAGCTTTTGTAAATGTTATTTGGAAAATTTTACGTTGTTGGCGATCTATTTCACTACGTATGTATGGGAAAGGTCCACTTTGTCTTTTACGTTTGTCATTAGAACTTGTAAGGTAATATTTGAAAATGTCCCATAGAATGAGGGAAGGTGCAATATTAATGAAGACAGATTTTTCAAGTAACTGCCTATTTCTTAAATCGATTTCTAGTGTTCTGTTTAAATCTCCATTTCTATATTTGAGATTTGCATCCTTTAAATCGGCATCTATTTTCTCTTCTCTCCATGCTTCTATAGAATCTGTTTCATCTAAAAATCCTGGATTTGCAGTTTTTGCATTAATTACAATCTCATCATATTTATTTAATTTATCAATATCCTTGATGTTTTCTTTGAGGATTTCATCTTTATGTCTATTTGCAATTAATTCCGCAAGTTTAACATATCCAATGGCCAGGGCGGTTCTTGTATTTTTATCATCAATTATTGCAGGTTTGGTTCTATGAAATTGTAAAGCTTCAATACGTACATTTTTCCCATATCTTTTTCTAATTTCCTCTTCATAGCTATTTACATAGTCTGAACCAAGAGATACTCGTTTTCTGATTAATTTTTTATCTTCTCTATAACGAATAATTAATGATACTGTTTTTACAGAACCTTTACGTTCCTGTTTCAGCATATTGATGACTTTCTTAAAGGATTCCCTACCCCACTTAGTTAGTTCACTCATCTTTACCATATAATCTCCAGCAAGGGGGAGGTATGGAATAATGTCAACTCTATGATTGCCGTTTTTATTGATGGAAAAAGAGTATTCTGTTTTACCACAATCACATTCTGCTTTATAATTGTCAATTCTATAGGTTTTATTACAATTCTTGCAGTGAATTAATCCATATTCTTCTAGATTACCTAATGCTATTTTATGTGCATCAATGGCTGATTTGACTCTATCTAAAATGTTTTTCTTTGCAGATGCTTTTAATCTGAAGTATTGGTTGTGTCTATGTGTTTCTGATGCTTCCTCTGCAGTTACATCTGCTACAGTACTGATACCATATTTACTAAGTGATCTGTAGGGTGATGTATAACCCTGTGTATCCATAGTTTCTTTAAATTCTTGAAGAACGTTTAAGTGATTATTTAAATTGTCATATGTTTTTTTAAAATATTCAAAATCTGATAATCTGCTTGTTTCTATTTGTTCTTCTGATATTTTTTTTAGATATTCTTCAGCTTTTGTAATTAATCTATTTGAATCCATTAACTCACCGTGAGGACTTTTATAAAATCTATTGCCGCCTATAGACTTTAAAGTAAGTTATTATTTTGTTTTCAAACTTTTATTTAAAAATAAAATTTACTCTTCTAAATTTATAGTTTAATATTTTTAATTATTTAAATCTAATTATTAGTTAACTAGATTTTTAATTTTTATTAAGTGTTTTAAAAAAATAGTAAAAATCCAATTAAGGATTATTTACATTACTCTTTCGCCGACTTTACAGTCTTCATGTACACCTAAAAGTGCTGCTGCTTCTTCGGTTGCAAGAATCATACCTTCTGATTTTTCACCACAGAGTTTTGCAGGTTTAAGATTACATAATACAACTACTTTTCTGTCAATTAAATCTTCAGGTTTGTATTCATTTGCAATACCTGAGACGATTTGTTTAGTTTCATCTCCAATATCTACTTGTAATTTTAATAGTTTTCTGGATTTTTCAATCTTTTCAGCTTCTTTAATCTGTCCTATCTTCATTACTATTTTATCAAAATCATCAATTGAAATCATTTCTTCGCTCATTTTATCTCCTCTTTTGGTTTTTTTATCTTTATTTTCAGATTTTTCGAGATTTTTATATAGTTTCTCTTTCTCCTTAGATATTACATCGTCATCAATCTTCTTGAACAATGGTTTTGCTTTATTGATTGAATGTCCTACCTCTAGGAAATGACCTGCATTAGCCCAATCTTCACTTGATTCCATATTCATTATTTTAGCTATTTCATCTGCTTTAGTTGGCATATATGGTTTGAGTAATGTTGCAAGTGATTGGCATAATTGGTTTGAAAGGTAAAGGCAGTTTTTAGCTTTTCTTGGATTTTCTTTAACAGCTTTCCAAGGTTCCTGATCATTAAAGTATTTATTAGCCGCTTTACATGTTTTCATTATTTCTACAAGACCATCTCTAAATTCCATATTTGCAATATGTTCACCTACTTTCTTAGGTGTTTTCTTGATTAATTTAATGAATTCTAAATCATCTTGACTTGGGAATTTATAATCAGGTATTTTTCCATCAAAGTTCTTGTTTGTAAATGTAATTGTTCTATGTAAGAAGTTTCCAACTACATCTGCAAGTTCATCATTGTTTCTTCTTTGGAAATCATCCCAACTAAAGTCGGTATCTTTATTTAAAGGTGCTACAATTGTTAAATAATATCTGAGTAAGTCCGCATCGAATTTCTTAACAAAATCATCGACCCAAACAACCCAATTTTTACTTGTAGACATTTTACGTCCTTCAAGAGATAAGAATTCACCTGCAAAAATGGAATCTGGCATTTTACAACCATGTGCATATAACATGGCTGGCCAAAATATGGTATGGTGATAGATAATATCCTTTCCAATAAAATGAATGGCATTATCATTCCAGTAGTCTTCCCATGCAGGGTTTCCATCTTTTCTAGACCATTCTGCTGCTGATGAGATATAACCTATAAAAGCCTCTCCCCAAACATATATTACCTTGCCTTTGGCCTCATCAAGTGGTACAGGTATACCCCAGTCCATATCACGGGTGTATACCCAATCTTTAAGACCATCATTAATCCAATTTATTGTATAATTTTTTACATTATTAGGTAATTTATCGTTATTTTCAATGTAATCTCTTAATACATCTTCAAATTCACTAAGTTTAAAGTAATATTGAGTTGAATCCTTAATAATTGGTTTTGTATTACATGTTAAACAATGAGGTTCTAAAAGTTCTGTAGTCTCCAATGCTCTACCACAATTTTCACAATGATCTCCCCTTGCTTCACCACCACAAACTGGACATGTACCTTCCACATATCTATCTGGTAGGAATTTTTTACAATTTGGACAGTATAATTGTTCAATGGTTTTTTTATACATATATCTATGTTCATAAAGGTAAGTGAAGAAATCCTGTGATATTTTGTAATGTAGTGGATTTGTAGTACGTGAAAAATTATCAAGTGATATATTACATGATTTAATATCTCTCACAATCATATCATGGTATCTAGTTGCAATATCAATAGGTTTTTTACCTTCCTTGTCTGCTTGTACTGCAATAGGAGTTCCATGTTCATCTGTTGCACCAACCATAAGTACATCGTCACCAATCATACGGTGGTACCTACAAAATATGTCTGCAGGTAAATAAGTTGATCTTAGATGTCCTAAATGGAAAGGACCATTAGCATATGGAAGTGCTGTAGATACAAAATATTTTGCCATTTGATTTTCTCCTTTAATTGATTTGAAATAAGTTTTTTATAAAAATTAATAGTAAATAAATTAAAAATTTATATAATATTTTTATATTTCTTAAACCAGTTATATATAGTTTTAATTATTATAAAATACTCAATTGATTTTAGTAATATTAATTTTTATTTATTAAAAAAATTTTTGGATTCATATTTACACATTAATTTTAAAAAATATGTTTTGTTAAATATGGTGAAAAACAGCTTATTAACTCTATTAAAAATAAAAAATATGAAAATTTAGGGTTTCATTTAAAAAATTAATAAAAATAATTATATTTTTTATAAATTTAAAAAAAATAATTTTTAAATATTATTATTTATTAATCCAAGTTTCTTATTATTTGTCTTTGTTTTTATTTCAAATCCCAAATACTTTTTTAACTTATCATAAATGACTTAGTTCTATTTTATTTGAAATTTAATGGTGACTTGAATGATTATGGATAAATTGATTGTGATTTAATTTAAATTATCATAGATAGATTAATTCTATTTCTATTTAAATCAACACTTAAAACCCTAACATCTACAATATCCCCGACACTTACAATATCTAGTGGATGTTTTACAAATTGATCTTCAACAAGCTCTGAGATATGGACCAATCCGTCTTGATGAACTCCAATATCTACAAATGCACCAAAATCGACTACATTTCTCACTGTACCTTTAAGAATCATTCCTTCTTTTAAATCTTTCATTTCCAGCACATCGTTTCTAAGTATTGGTTCGGGCATTTCATCACGGGGATCACGGCCTGGTTTTTTAAGCTCCTTTACAATATCCTTTAAGGTTATCTCTCCAATACCTAATTCAGAGGAAAGTTCTTTATAGTCAAGATTATCTAGTTTTAAATCGTTACGACCGATATCATCTAAAGTGTAACCTAATTGTTTCAATAGCTTTTCGGTAGCCTTATATGATTCTGGATGAACGGTGGTGTTATCTAACGGGTTTTTAGAATTCGGTACTTTTGTAAATCCTGCACATTGTTCAAATGTTTTAGGACCTAATTTCTTTACCTTTTTAAGTTCTTTTCTACTTGTGAATTCCCCGTTTTCTTCTCTGTATTTAACAATGTTTCCTGCAACTGTATTTGAAATACCTGATACATAGGATAAAAGTGCAGGTGATGCAGTATTGAGGTTTACACCTACGTCATTTACTACCTTTTCTACAACCTCACTTAATGATTCATTTAATTTTTTCTGATTCATATCATGTTGGTATTGTCCTACACCAATGGATTTGGGATCTATTTTTACAAGTTCCGCAAGTGGATCTTGCAATCTTCTTGCAATGGATATTGCACTACGTGCACCTACATCATAATCCGGAAATTCCTTGTCTGCAAGTTTACTTGCAGAATAAACACTAGCACCTGCTTCGGATACAATAACATATTGGCAGTTAAGATTGTATTCTTTAATCATATCTGCAATGATCTGCTCAGATTCCCTTGAAGCGGTACCGTTTCCAAGGGCTATTAAATCAACATTATATTTTTCAATGAGTTTTGATATTGTTTCTTTACTTTCCTTAACCTTATTTTGAGGTTCCGTTGGATATATTACACAGTGGTCTAATACCTTTCCAGTTGGATCCACAATGGCTATTTTACAACCTGTTCTAAATGCGGGATCCCATCCTAAAACTGTTTTATTTTCGATTGGGCTTGTAAGAAGTAATTGTTCAAGGTTTTTTGAGAAAACTTTAATAGATTTATCCTCAGCCTCTTCCTTTAAGATAGAACGTATATCCCTTTCAATTGCAGGTTTGATAAGTCTTTTATATGAATCGTCAATGGAATCCTCTATGATCTCATCAGTGTATTTATTTGGTTTTATTGTATGGTTTGCAATATATTGTTTAATCTCATCGTCATCGGTATCGATTTTGATTTTTAAAATACCTTCCTTCTCACCACGATTAATTGCAAGGATTCTGTGAGGTGTAATGTCATATATGGATTCATCATAATCATAATACATCTCATACTCGGATTCAACATTATCATCTTTGGCCTTTATTGAAATGTCTCCATTCTTATAAGTATCATCACGTATTCTTTTTCTAAATTTAGCATTTTCTGCAATGTCCTCTGCAATAATATCCATCGCACCCTTAATTGCATCTTTAATGGTCTTAACCTTGTCATTTAGAAAATCCTTTGCAATGTTTTCAACCGGTTCATTAATATCCTGATCAAGTATGATTTCAGATAATGGTCCGAGACCTTTGTCTCGTGCTTTGCTTGCTCGTGTTGCCCGTTTTTTCTTATAGGGTAGGTATAAATCCTCAAGTTCAACAAGGGTTAATGCTTTGTCAATTGAATCTTTTAAAGTAGAGGTTAATTTTCCTTGCTCTTTGATGCTTTCCATAATTGTTTCCTTTCTACTTTCAAGATTTCTTAAATAGTTTAACCGTTCATTGAATTTTCTTAAAACAGTATCATCAAGGGAACCTGTTGCTTCTTTACGATATCTTGCAATAAATGGTATTGTGTTTCCATCATCAATTAGTTTTATAACAGCCTCACTTTGCTGAGGTCTAATATTTAGTTCTTTAGATAGTTGTTTGGAAATTATCATTATTTTATTCCTTTAATTAAATGTTTAAAAAAAGTATACTTTAAAATATTTTAAA
This sequence comes from Methanobrevibacter boviskoreani JH1, assembly GCF_000320505.1. NCBI lineage: Archaea > Methanobacteriati > Methanobacteriota > Methanobacteria > Methanobacteriales > Methanobacteriaceae > Methanobrevibacter > Methanobrevibacter boviskoreani. The sequence continues at coordinate 85,323 of NZ_BAGX02000016.1, read as the reverse complement.
AATATTAATAGATATTGCATAAAAATATTTGATTTTATCTTTTTTAAACTTTTATTTTTTTAAAAAATTTTCATCTAAACTTTATTAATATAATCTGTTTATTAAAAAAAAAGTCCTGATTTTTATTTTCATATTCCAAGTCTTTGATTGATTTCTTTTATTGCTTTTGAATATTATTTTTTAAATCATTTCTTTAAACTTTTGTTTTTAATAAATAATTTTTTATTATATAAATAATAGATTTATTTTCATGGTTCAAATAGCATATTTAAATCCTTTATCTGATACTGGTAAAGAGATTGTTAGAAGAAAGTCAGATTTGCAGTCTGTCTTCTATGAGGATATTGATTTATTGGATATTGTTAGCAGTACAAATAATCAAAATCTTGACGATGATTCAAAATTACCTAAAAAAATATCAGATCTAGTTTTAAAAAGGATTAATTGGTATATTGAAAAATCTAATAATAAAAATTACGATTCTCATGATTATTCCTATTTATTTAATGACGATATAACGGATTATGATGTTATTGCATTCCATTTGAGTTCTCAGGCTATAGCATATAAATTTAATTATAATTCCCGTGAGATGAGGTTGTTTATTCAATCTGAAGGTGCCATTATTGAGGAAAGACTTTCAAGATTGCTTTTAAATGAAAGAAGAATGATTGTAAATGATGTATTATCTGAACTTATGGTTTCAGGTACGGTAGAATGGACGTTTTTAAAGGATATCTTATCAAGTCGTAAATTATCACTTACTGATTTGGTAATTGATGACGGTGAGGTTGTTCTCGATAAGGATGAGTTTGTCTCCCGTTTTGATGAATATTTAAAGGATTATTCTATTGATACTATCTATGATGTTCTTGTAGGGGATAATGTAAAGGAAGAGGTTTTAAAAAATATTGTCATGGAGGAAACCGAGGAATATATTAAAAGGATTCAGGACAATATTGAATTTGTTAACATTCACCCAAGTATTAAAACACTGGCTGATGAGATAGAAAAATTAATTGATGAGGAGATGACTAAATATAGTGAATTCTACGCTAGTGTAAATAACAATTCCGGTTTTATGGAAATTGGAAAACTAGTAAAAGAAGCCTTTCCACCATGTATTAAATCAACATTGGAGGGTGTATCCTCCGGTGGCCGTAATGATGCAATCGTATTATTTTTAACATCATTTGTATCATATGCACGATTATATCCTGCAATATTTGCCAATGAGGGTGCTAATGTTAAGGTATCAGATATAGATAAGAATCTAAATATCACCGAAAATGAGATATTGCCTTTGATATTTGAGGCTGCAGATAATTGTACACCTCCATTATTTGAGGACCAGCCACAGGAAAAAATAAACATTATATCAAAGCTTGGTTTTGGAATGCATAATGAAGTTAGTTTGGAACATGAGGGAGAAACGAAATGGTATACTCCTATGAGTTGTGAAAAGGTTAAGATTCATCTTCCACAGTTATGTAAAAAGGATAAAGGATGTAAAGGGATTTCAAATCCATTATCCTATTATACAAGGGCTAAATGGAATCTTAAAAAGGAAGGAAAAATTGATTCCGAATCTTCAACTGGAGGTGATTAAATGTTTGGTAAATCTAGTATTCGTGAAAGAAGGGAATTTTATAGGGAAGAGTGGTCCTTGAAAGACTTACCAAGTTTTATTACAGATGAGCTTCCAAGAAGGGAATTTGGTTTTGACCATTATGGTAAGGGACCAAATGACAGATATAAGGTCTTTAAAAATCCGGATATTCTAAGAAGATTTCTGCGAAGCAAGGCTCCCTTTGCGGCTTATATTTCTATTGCCTATTATATCAATCCAAGAGCTAGGGAAGATTGGCAAAAGGCAGAATATGTATTTGATGTAGATGCAAAGGATTTACCAATACGTTCATGTGATTGTAGGGAAGGTGAGGTATGTCCGGTATGTTTGGCTGAATCACTAGAAATCGTAAACAATCTTATTGATACTTTGGATTCTAATCTGGGACTTAAAAACATTCATCTGATCTACTCTGGAAGGGGTTACCATATACGAATATTGGATCCTGACATGATGACTGCAGATAGTGACCTACGTTCTGAGGTTTTAAAATATGTGGCAGGTGCTACAGTTCCTAAATCTGCCTTTCCAAATCCAAACCCCGGAGAGGCTGCAAGTACTTTAAACATTCCTCACTTTGCATTACCAATCGGATACAACAAAATCTTTACAGATCGGGTGAAATATAACATTCAACATCTTAGAGGTAATGAGGAAATTGATGGAATTAATAAAAAATTAATGAAGGATATAATTAAATTCAGATATTTATTGGATGATGATAATTGGGGCATGTTTAGATTAAATATAGGTCCAAGACGTTATAATAATCTTGTAAAAGCCATGGCTAATGTTAATCTATCCACTATAGATGCGAAGGTATCAATTGATATTAAACGTATTTTAAGACTTCCAAGCTCTCTACATTCAAAGGTTAGTATGAAGTGTGTGGAGGTTAAAGATAGAGAAACCTTTGATCCTTTAAAATATGCAGTTCCCAAATTCGTATATGAACGTAAAGATGAGTCTCATCCAGATAAATAACTTAATATTTAAAAATAATGTTTTTTTTAAAGGAAATTTATTTAGATAATTTTCTGAATCTAAAAATATTATTATTTTAGTTTTTAGATAAATCTCGTTTAGGTAGTATTTTTTATTTAGATTAGTACTTTTTATTTTTATTTTTATTTATTCTTTTTTTTAAATTAAGTCTTAAAGTAAATAATCCTGATTAAAAAAAATTAATGTTTTATTTTAATTTTTGAATTAAGAAAATAATTTTATTTATCTTCTTGTATGTTGGCTTGGATGTAGAAAATCATCTAGATAATCTAAAAAACCATTTGAATCTTCTTTGTTTAATGTTTTTAAATAGTTTTCAAGTAAATATATCTTAAATGTTTTAATTGCAGTTTCTTTAAGATTCTTACCTATTTTAATATGTGAAATATTCTCCCTTTTGAATATGTATTCTATATAGTCGGTTGCGTTCTTAAATTCTCTTTCCTTATTAACTACTAAAAATTCATTTAAACAATAACAATCTGGTCCATTAGCTTTTTTAAAGTTTTCACAAGCTTGTCTTACCCATATTTTAGGTCCATAATGGATTTTAATATTGTTGAGTTTATATACTTCCATGTTAAATATTAAAACTCCTTTGTCTTTCTCATTGGTCCAGTAACCACTTTTAAATACCTTAAAGTCCTCCTCTTCAAGTTTTTCACTTAAAGACTCCTCAGTTTTTCTAAGTTGGGGATATAATGTATCTGCAGGAACTTCCGGAATTTCAAATTCGACAATATATGTTTTTCCACCAATATCGTTAAAGTCTTTTAAAATGGATTCTCTACTAATGTTTTCCTTTTTAAGGGGATAGAAGAAATCTAACTTGTTTTCACTTATTCTAAAATTACGGCAGGCATTAATGAACTCTTCCATTTTATCGGATCTTAAAGCCGCACCTACATTACGATTTTTATCTGTTGGATCTATAGCTATTAAAGGATCATTAAATAGGTCTGATGTTCCATATTCTTCTAAATCAATTACGGTTCCATATCTCCAGTTTGAAACCTCATCTATTAGGTTTTCAAAGTTACCATATTTAAGAATCAAGATTTCACATAAGTATCCTGCAAATCCACCTACTTTAAATTCAGATCCGTAAACTCCTACACAGTCCATAAATCTTTTAAGAAGTAATATCTCATCAATCTGTTCCTCCTTAATATGGGATTTAATGTATCTGGTATGTAATATGGTTCTATCAACTGCAGATTTCATGTCTTTGGCATCATCGATTTTATAACAGGGAACAAAGTCTATTTCATATCCTTCAATTATGCAGGTTAAGTATGGATGTGATGCATAGTGTTCATCGCACTCTCCATTGTATTCCTCATTAATTTTATAAGCTATTTCAAGACCTTTTTCTTTTAAAACATTCATATCTGTGCTCAATGGAAAGGAAATAAAGATATCAATATCTGATTTACCTTTTAGAAAGGTTTTTTTAGCAACTGATCCAACCTGAACTGCCTCGGCATTAAGATTTTCCTCTCTGCAAATTTTATTAATGCTTTTTATTAATTTAGATGAAATCTTTTCTATCTGATTTATCTCATCTGTATCTGGTTTTATAATATCTAAAATTCCTCTATAATCCATTCAAACCACAAATAAATTTTTTAAAAATAGTTTATATCTAACTTTAATTTTTATCTTTTATAATATAAATATCTAAATAATTATTTTTAAAGTTATTATTTCCTAATTTTCATAAATATCTCATTTTTAGATTGAGACGGTTTTTTAATAATTAGATTAGATTACAAGTGGATGATTTGAGGTTTTATTAAAATTAATGATTGTTTTAATAAATTTGAATTATAATTATATTCCGAAGTTAATAGTTTAAAATTTAGTTGATAATATTAAATTATTCTTTTGGAATTTTCTATTAAAATTAGTTTGTGGTAAATTCAATTTAGAATATAAATTATTGTTTAAGTGTTTTAAAAATAGAGTAACTATTATATTAATTTCTAAAATGAGCATTGATCTAATTAAAATATTCATTATCTGATTTATATTTGTTTAAAAGATTATTTTAAATTTGAACCACCCTAATATATTAAAATAACCTTTCTATTTTAAAATATTTCGGTACCACCGTCAACTATATATGGATGATATAGTAGTAGTTTTAAATCCTCGGAGAATTTATTTCTATCGTATTCCTCTTTATTATTGAGATACCCATCGGTTACTTTTAGTATGCCTCCGGAAAAGAAATCGCTAATTATTTTTATAGGAATTGTAAATTTAACTCCCTCTGATTCTATTTCTTCAAGATTGTCATAGATTTCTTCTGAGATTATCTCATATAATATAAAACTGGAAATGCTTTTATTTTTTAGGTTCAATATCTTTGAGTAGAATTGTTCATGTTTTTCAACATGGTCCAGATAGGTATCAATCAAAATATCATAATAGTCATATAGGTTATCTTGATTTTTTAGTTCTACATCTTTGTATAGTTCATCTACGGTTTCTTTAAGGCATTCCTTAAGAAGTTCCAATTTATCATTAAAATGATAATAGAAGGTACTTCTGTGAATGCCGGCCTTTTCACATATATCAATAACTTTAATCTCTTCTAATGTTTTTTCTTCTAGAAGTAAGAAAAGACTTTCCTTAAGTTGGTGATATGTGTTTTCCTTTCTCGCATCAATTTTTTTCTTCCTTTTCATGTTAACTTTCTGCCATAAAAATTATTCCTTAAAAAAAATAGCTTTAAACATTTTTTAATATTGTATAAAATTCCTATTTGATACTTTTAATAATATTATAATATAAATGTATCTTTTTAATGTAACTTTTTTTTAGAAAAAGATGTAATTAATATTTTCTAGATTGACTATCTAAGAGACTAATGAGCAGAATCATTGTATAGGATATTGGTATATTTCTTAATTGCTTGTTTGTATATTATTTTTAATTAAAATATAAAATTTTTGAAATAATTTTAATTTTGTATATATTTTAACTGAAAATGACTAATTTTTCATTAATTTTTTAATAAATTACTGAAGGAAATCATATAGAAAACTTAAAATATAAGTTATTCATATAATATAGAGTAGATGAGTAAAAAGATGTAAAAAAATTTTTTTACTCAAAAAAAATATGGGAGGTATAAATCTTTGGTGATTAGTGTAATTGGTGGAACTGGACCTCAAGGTTTAGGTATTGCAAAAAGATTAGCTATTGCTGGTGAATCTGTTATTGTAGGATCCCGTAAAGAAGAAAAAGCCGTAAACATTGTAAAAGAAACAATTGAAGAATTAAAAGATTATGATGTTGACATTAAAGGAATGGCTAATGAAGATGCAGCAAACAATGGTGATATCTTGATAATTACTGTTCCTTTGCAAGCTCAAAGTGCTACACTTAAAACAATTAAACCGTATGTAAAAGGAAAAATTATTCTTGATGCTACCGTGCCTCTTGAAACTGCGATTGGTGGAAAAGTTTCAAGGTTGTTAAAACTTCCCGAAGGATCTGCAGCTGAAAGAACTGCTTCACTTTTAGATGGTGAAGATGTAAAAGTTGTTGCAGCTTTTAATAATATTAGTAATAGTTTACTTTTAAATATTACTGAACCTATTGATTGTGATTGTATAATTGCAGGTGATGATCAGGAAGCAAAAGATATTGCTTCAGAATTAATTGGTAAAATACCTGGAATAAGGGTTATTGATGCAGGTGCATTAGAAAAATCACAATTAATTGAGGCAGTTACTCCATTACTTATTGGATTGAATATAAAATATAAATCTAAATATGGTGGATTTAGAATAACTGGGATTCCAAATTTAGATGATTAAATTTGAATGCTATATATTTGTTTTAAATTTATAAAATCAAGAAACTAGACTTTGTTCTAGATATGTTTGATGAGCTAAAAACACAAAGAAGGTAATTAAAATCTACTAGTGAGTTTATAATCAAGGAAATACTTTTTAGTATTGGATAGTTGAATTATAAATTTAAAAGAAGGTAATTAAAATCTACTAGGAAAATTTATATTAAGTACTTGACGTTGATTAAAAAATTTAAAGGAGAGTAATTAAAAAATACTAGAATGTTTTTATTCGGATTGTATTTTTGTCTGTTGATTTAAAATTTTACAGGGGAGTAATTAAAAAATACTAGAATGTTTTTATTCGGATTGTATTTTTGTCTGTTGATTTAAAATTTTACAGGGGAGTAATTAAAAAATACTAGATTGCTTTTATTTAAATTGTATTTTTGACTGACGAATTTAAATATTGAATTTGATTGATGAACTAGAATTTGTTAAGATTCTAGAAGGAAATTGACTGTTGAGCTAAAATTACTGTAAACAAGAAAGGGACCTTGTAGTTTTAGTTGAAACTGACAGATGACTTGAATATTTTAATATTCAGAAGTGAAAAATGTAGTTGACGATTAAAAATAGTTATTGAAACATAATATTGTTTCTTTAATTTATTTTTAGTTTGATAAAGTTGTAGAACTAAGATTAGTTTGATCTTGGTAGTACTCTGTTGTTGAATTACTAAAGTTTATTTAAAATATAACTGTAATCTTATTTTAATGAATTTTTAGTAATATTATGATTGTTAAATATTAATAGCTTATTAGATTCTTATCTAATGGGCTATTTTTTTTAATTGTCTTTCTATTTTTAATATATTATTTATTAAGTTGTTTTATACATCTTTTAACTGTTTTAAAGATTTTTTTAATGTTGTTTATTTTAACCTATTTTTAATAAGATTGAGCTATTTTTTTTAATTTCTTATTCATTTTTAGAAAAAAATATATTCTATATGATTTATATTTTATAATGATTTTTATGGATTATGATGTTATTTTTAAAAGGAAAAGTATAAGGGATTATACTGATGAGGAAATTGACGACGATTCAATTAAAACCATTTTAAAAGCAGCTATGCAGGCTCCTTCAGCATGTAATACTCAGGGATGGGAATTTCTAGTTGTTAAAAATAGGGAAAATATTGAGAAACTGTCAAAAATGAGTAAATATTCCGGATGTGCAAAAAGAGCCAACACTTTAATATTAGTCATGGTAAATTTGGAAAAGGTTCCGAAAACCAGGCCATGGTTTGCACAGGATCTATCTGCATCTACAGAAAATATTTTACTTGAGGCAACAAATTTGGGAATTGGTAGTGTATGGCTGGGATTATATCCTGATTCAAAAAGGGTTCAATATGTAAAAGAGACTATGGACCTTCCATTAAATATTGTTCCATTTTCACTTGTAGCCTTAGGTTATCCGAAACATGAATATGCTATTGAAGATAGATATGATGAATCTAAGGTTCATTATGAAAAATATTAAAATTAGTCATTGTTAAAATTCAGTTAATAGGATATGGTTAAATAGTTTTTAAAAAAAAGAAATTAAAGTGGAATTTACCACTTTTTAAAATATTTAAATAACTTTTATCTTACTACTGCCTGTGGTTTTATAGTATTTGCCATCTCCGGAAAAGATTACTGAGTATTTGTAAGTTTTCTTTTGATTTAAAGTAACTTTAATTTTAGCCACTCCTTTTTTATCAGTTGTTGCTGTATAGGTTTTTCCATTAATGGTAAATTTCAATTTCTTACCTTTAATGACTTTACCTTTTTTATCTTTTAGTGTTACTGTTATATATTTGGATTTTGTTTTTAATTTGTATGTATTGGTATTTGTTGATATCTTTGTACTCTTTTTAGTTATGGTAATTTTAGATCTAGCAAAGCTTGCATCATATTTGCTATCACTTAAAAATCCGATTGAAATGGTATATGTTCCAATCTTTTCAAGATTTATTTGAAGTTTTGCAACTCCTTTACTGTCAGTTGTCTTAATGTATTTCTTGTTGTTGATGAGGAATTGGACCTTCTTGTTCTTTAAAATTTTTCCATTTTTATCTTTTAGTATTACCTTAAAGTATCCTCCTCTTTCACCATTTCTGTAGTAGACGAATTCCTGTTTCATATCTGTAGATATTATTCTAGTTGAAATCTTACTTGATGGTTTTTTAATTATTAATTTACTAGTATTAGTACTATTGAAATATCTGTTGTCCCCGGTATATCTCATTGTAATGTAGTATTCACCAATATTGAGATTTGTTTTTAGTCTAGCTATTCCATAACTATCGGTTGTTAGGTTGTATTTCTTGTTTCCATATACAGAATCGAGGTTTACTGTGATTCTCTTGTTTTTAAGTAGGTTATTGTTAATGTCTTTTAAGGTAATTTCATAGAGTTCTCCACTATTGTATTTGATTGTAATGTTTTCTCCGATAATTCTTGTTGGGGTTTTAAGTATTGTAATTGAATTTTTACCAGTTTCATGTATTCCATAGTATATGTTATCATATTTGTATGTGATATTGTAGTTTCCTGGTTCTAACTCTATTTTTAGTCTTACAATACCGTCTATGTCGGTTGTTAAATTATATGTTTTATAACTGGATTTACCTATAATACTTACAACTATGTTCTTACCATTTAATGTTTTAGCATTAGGGTCAATAAGACTAATGTTAAAGTATTTATTTTCACCATAATACTGTTTAAAGTCAGTTCCATTTAATTTAATGTTGCTTGTTTTGTTACTTTCTAAATCTTTTGTTAATGATATACCATTAACTGTTGGATAATACCAATTATTTCCTAAATAACTTATCATACCTTGATAGTCACCAGGATTTAATTTGGTCTTAATGTATCCTATTCCCTCTTCGTCAGTTGTGGTGTTTATTGTATAATTCTGGTTTTCCATGTAAATAGTAATACTTACAGTTTGATTAGTTATTGCTCTCATGTATAGATCAATAAGTTTTATCTGGATTAAACCATCTGTTTTAGTAAGGTTAATATTTAGATCAGAGTTAATTCTACTTATTACTTTCTCTACAGTTATCTTAGCGTTTACCTTTGTAGGACTATAACTTTGGCTACCTTTATATGAGGCAGTAATATTATAAACTCCTGGTAAAAGGTTAATAGCTATTTCTGCATTAGCTTCATCATTTGTAATAAGTTTAAAGCTTTGACTTATATTTCCTTGTTTGATAGTTAATTCTACACTTTCTCCTTTAATTGGATTATTTTCATTATCTAAAAGTTTAAAGGAGTAAATGTCTCCATAACCATATAATATTTTGTCTGTTGCTATTATTTTTGTATTAGTTGCATAAATTGTAACATTAAGAGTTATGCCTGATGCAGTATACCAGCTATCTCCTTTAAATGAACTTGTAATTTCATATTTTCCAGGTTCAATTGATAATTGGATATCTGCCCTTCCACTTGGATCTGTATTGGTACTAAAGGCATAATGGTTCTTACCATCATTTACATCAAAGTAAATCTTTTTATTCATTAATGGATTATTAAATGAATCCTTTAATATAACATAAAAGTCATTGTTTTTTCCATAATAAATTTGATTATATCCAATAAGATTTGTGGAGGATATTAATATACGTAATGATGCTGTAGCATTACTGGATTTAAAGTAATTGTCACCGTCATATCTTACTATTACTTGATAAAGATCTGGTTTGAAATTTAATTCCAGATTTGCTGAACCTGTATCATTACAATCAAGTCTGTATGTTCCTTGATTTTCTCCTGTAGAATTAATGAAGCTTACAAATAATGTTTGATTAGCTATTTTATAACCGTTAATGTTGATTAAGCTTATATTGATTATTTGTTTATCTCCATAAACTACATTATCATCAATTAATATCTTTGTACTTCTATTGCTTATTCTTAAGTCTAATATCTGATTATCTACATTAACATAAACTATGGCATCATTATCTTTAAGATTGGAATATACTGTAGTATATCCGGTTCCATTTATAATTGGGACAATCTTCTGATCTAAACTACCATGGGTACAATTAAAGTATGCTATTCTTGAATCCGGAATAGAACTTTCACTGTCAAAGACCTCTCCTTCAGGATTTGTTAATTTATTTAAAGACACTTTAACTGTGTAATTATCTCCGGTATAATTTTCAATATTTAATGTCATTACTATCCAATTATCTAGGATTAAATCTCCAAGGAATCTATATGCCTTATCTGAGGTTGGACCTTGATTTGATCCCCACCAGTTAGATGAAGCATTCATCATTCCATCTTTATTGAATAAATCATTACCTAAATATTTTGCTGTATTGTTTATAAATATGGAATATTTGATGTTGGTTGTTTTGGTATTGTAAATAGCTCCACCATAGGATGCGCTATTATTTATGAATGTTGAATTCTCAACATCAAGTGTGCCTCCATTAAATATTGTACCTAAATTATTGTAGTTTAATCCAGTGTAATTGTTAGTATTGTTAATAAATGTGGAATTATAAATTTTAAAGTTGTAATAATCGTTAATGATTATGTTATCTCCATAATTGGAGATAAAACTTGAATTAACAATATTACAATTTCCACCTTTTATACAGGTACCAGGATTTTTTATAAATCTACAATTTTTAATCTGGATTGGATTTGCACAGTATTTATCAAAGGATATCACAGGTAATTTATTGTAATAGTTGTCACTTGTATTTCCATAAACATTATTAATCTCCGAATTTTCGATTATGATATGATTAATGATTAGGTTTCCACCACCAGCATTATTACTACCGGAGTAAATTGCTGGAACTGTACTGTCTGTAAATAGTGTATTATTGATTACTAGATTGTTGTTTGTTGTAATAATGGTTTTTTTCTGATAATAAGTACCGTATGGATTAAATCCTGTAAAATTACTGTTATTTATATTTAAATCGGCTGCTCCATAAATGGCACATCCGTCAATATTACTGAATAATGTATTATTGATGTTTAAATTTCCATATCTAAAGTAATCCTCACTAACATAAACAACATATTCACTTAAGATATTTTTAAATGTACAATTGTTTATGTTAATAGTTCCTGCACTGGAAATTATGGGAGTATTTGAAAAACTTTTATCTTTTGAATAGAAGTTTATGCCTTCTAAACTTAGTCTAGCCCATCTTGGAACTTTAAAAATATAATTACTCTCATAGGTTTCAATATATACAGGTCCGTTATAAGCTTTAAAGTTTATGTTTTTATTAATATTCATTAAGCTGTTATAATATCCATCATATATTCCTTTGTCAATATAAATGGTATTTCCATTTAAAGCTTTTGATACAGCTTTAGTCAAGGTTTCATATGGATTTTCTTTTGAACCATCACCTGTACCGTCATGACCTGTTGTAGAAACATAAATGCTATAATTAGTATATCCTTTTCCAATTAATAGACTTAATCTTTCCTTATTAATAATAGCATAAATAACAGTCTCTTCTGTATTATCACTATATTTTGTTTTGAAGATATTATTTCTTATAATTCCGGAGTTTGGACTGAATTTACCATTTTCACATTCAAATCTAACATTAATATCTGTAACTTTGATGTTTTTAGGAATGTCCCAAACATTTTTTCCATCAGTTAAATGAAGAGTTACCATTAAAGTGTTGTTTTCACCTTTGTTTAAAGGAGTTTCTGATGTAAAATTTGCAATTATCCAGGTTTTAGGTTTAAAACTATTTAAAATATCCTTTTCAGGTATTTCATTAATTTGCCACCAGTTGTTTGAGATATCTACAAATTTCTCATTTTCAGGTTTATCACTATATACCTTGTATAATAAAGAATAGGAAATTGTTAGATTATTTAGTCCATTTAAGCTTATAATGGATTCAAATAAAGAAGAACTAATAGTAATATTTGAATTATAGAAGTAAATTCTATATAATGACTCACTACCATAAATCTTTGAATTTTCTACTATCCCATTGGAGTTAAGAATTTCAAAGTAGGAATAACTATCTCTTATAAGGATTGTATTATTCATTCTAAGATTTGAAGGTTTACCACCTTCAGTTGTATTTGATATTAATCCATATTGGATATTACAATAATTTAAATCAATATTTCCAAAATTATAGATTGTATTTCTGTAGATATTGGAGTTATTTGCATATAAATTACCATAATTAACAATATCCTCGTAATTTTCCCCCTTATTTAAATCAAGAGTTGAATCTTTAATTGTTAATGTACCATAATTGCTTATTCCAGATACAAACCCTGTATTATTTGTTAAAGTACATTTAATAATGGTTAAATTACCCCTATTATAAAAGGAACTTTCAGTATTTGCATCACCATGTCCATCTATAATATTAACAGATTCTAATAATAAATTAGAATTCTCTTTAACATTGAATATGAACTTGCCAGATCCGTTTATCACTACGTTTCCATTAATTGATTTAATTGTTAAATCTTTATCTATGGTTAAGCCGTTGATATTGTAACTTCCATCAAAAAGGTAAATCGTTGAATTGTTACCTACATGATTAATTGCATAATCTAGGCTTTGATAAGGATTATTGTTTGAACCGTCACCTGAAGTATCACTACCATTTAATGAAACATAAGCTATATTATTTTCATCTAAACGTGTATGGTTTGTTGATTCATTACTTAGGATCGATGTGTTATTGGTTTCTAAAGTAGTTGAATTATGGGGTTCCATGTAATTAGAACTATTGTCATTATTGTTAACAGCACTAATTCCTGATATAGATAAAGTTATTATAAATATTATACATAGAAGAATAGAGTATCTTGCTTTTAACGTAATAATTCACATCCCCTTTTAATATTTGATTAATAAATCTTTTAATTTTAATAAAAATTGATGAAATAAATGAATAATCATTTATAATCATCGTTTCTTTTTTCTTTTCTATATCCAATATAAATTAATACTGCAAACATAATTATCACATATATTAATGTATTTGGATCTACTTTTTTGCTGTTTTTTAATTCCTCTTTTGTAAGTTCATATGCTTTAGACAATCCTGAGGATAATGAAGATCCAGAACTACTACCTGCTCCTGATGGGTTAGCACCTCCAGAGTTTGGTCCGTCAACACCAACGTTTCCTTGGCCTTGACCATTGGTTGCTCCCTTGGCACCACTACTACCTTGGCCATTGGAGTTTCCATTTCCTCCATTTCCACTACCTTGGCCATTGGCATTTCCACCATTACTATTTCCATTACCGGTTCCATTTCCATTTCCACTACCGGAGTTTCCATTTCCATTTCCAGAACCACTGTTACCGTTTCCAGAACCAGGATTAGGTATTAAACTAGTTCCTGTACCTGAAGGTAAATTTGTATTAGTTTTACTATTTCCAGGTATAATTCCTCCAGTATTATCTTGGCTTTTACTGTTATCATTGATCTTGTACCATTCAACTTCAGATTTAGCCCAGTCTCTTTTATCTAGGTTTGCATTTCTCCAAACAGAGTCATCAGGTCCTTTTGAAGAACCCCACCAATTATGATTATCCACATCAAAAACATTCTTATTGTATGATTTGATTGTGGAGTCATCAGGTGCAAAGTTATTCATAATATTGGAATGGGAGATACTTATATTTCCATAAGCACTTTGAATAGCACCACCTGTATTTAAACCACGATTACCATTTATAGTTGAGTTGAAAATGTTAACATGATTAGTAAAGTGGTTGTATTTATAATTTCCATTATAATTTATTGCTCCACCTTCAGATGCGGTGTTATTGCTTATAAAACTATTGGTTATTGTAATATTTCCTGAAAGATAAAGTCCTCCTCCATTATTGGCAATATTTCCAATAATCGATGAACTGTCAATTATTCCATTATCTGATGAGAGGGATGCCCCTCCACCATTCTTATTTGCCTCGTTTTTAGTAATGTTTGTAGATTTAATTATAAGCTTAGTTGTAGATGCGTCAATTGCACCTCCACTATTTGAAGCCTTGTTTTTATTGAATATAGAATTATATATCTCAAGGGTAGAATTTGAACCTCCATTGAAGTATATAGCTCCTCCATTAATTGCATTGTTTGAATCAAATTTACAATTTCTTATAACTAATGAGGAATTTCCCATATTAAATATTACAGCACCTGAACCAAGATTGCAACATTTACTTACATCCTCGTTACGTGATTTGTAGGTTATACAGAATTTTGTTGAATTAATAGCAGTGTTCTTATTAAAGTTAGAATTGTATAGACTACAATTTCCTTGATTATATATGACTCCACCTTCACTAGCAGAGTTATTATAAAATTTAGATTGATTTACCATTAAATTTCCATAATTTCTAATTACTCCTCCTTTATGAGCAATATTATTACTGAAACTACTGTTGATTATATTTAAATCTCCATAATTTGTAGCTACACCACCAAAACCAGATACCTCTGTTTTATTTACATTAGTTGCACTATTATCCTCAAATGTTGAATTGACAATATTTAATCTACCTTTATTTAAGAAAACTGTACCATTACTTGAGTTTCCTTTAATAAATCTAATTTTTTCAACAGTTAATGATCCATTTTTATCAACTGTAAATAATTGGCTTTGATTAAGGTTTATTGTTACTTTTCCAGGGTTTATTCCAGATAATGTAATATTTTTTAGTATAGTTAAATTAGATTCAAAATAATCTCCATCATCTAAATAAATAACGCTATTAATTCCTTTACTTAATCCACGTGCAATGGTTTTATAAGGATTTTCTTTACTTCCATCCCCATTTTCGTCACTACCTTTTGGTGAAATGTAGATTTCGTAAGGGCTATTGTCATAAACTTTTGAATTAATAAAGTAAACAGCACTATTTGCGGTTTTTCTATTATTATCACTTACTAAATAATTCAATCTAACATATGTATTACTTGATTCACTTGGAATATATACACAATAATCATTTTCGGAATTTAAAGACTCTATGTGGTTATATTCAATTAATATTGAATTGGAATCTAAAGAGTAAATGCCAGTTTGATTTCCAGTTATTAAATCCTTGGTTATATCCTCTAGATTGCTACTGTTTAATGGTTTATTTATTATGAGAATATTGTTTTCTTTAATGGTTTCATTAATGGTATTATTTCCGAAATATCCATAACCTTTAAGGTTTTGAATCTCAATGTCATTAGAACTTATTTCTGTATTATTGGATTTAACTGATTCGATTAATTTTACTAAATCTGTATTTAACACAATCTTATTGTTTGTAATTCTAGTCTCTCTTGAATTTTCATTATTTATTAATGTAAATAATCCAGTGGTATTTCCTTGAATAATGTTGTTGCTAAAAACACTATTTCTACTACCTTTAATATCTAAAAACTCAACATTAGAACAATTATCAAAAACAATTTCATTACTTGAAACATTGTTATCTAAACCAGAATCCACTATAATTATTGGACTGGAATTAGTATTATTGATTCTGAAAATATTATTGTAGATTTTAAGATTTTCAGTATTGTTCAATATGATTCTTACTTGATTAAATATTAAATCTGAGATGATTGAATTAGAGCCGTTTTTATTAAATATTATTGTAGATGAGATAATTGAATTTCCATCATAAGAACTTATATTTAATGGAACGTCGATTATGAATGAATCAACGGTTGATAAGTTTTTAAATAAAATTTTATCATTTGATTTGATTAAACCATTTAGTCTTCCATTAGTTTTGCTTGTGAAATAATTTAAGAAATTATAATCTCCAATAATGTAGTTGGTATTCTTTATATCAACATTAAGAGAATATTTATATTTATTTAAAATATCCTTAATATTGGAATCAACTGAGTTATCATTTATTTGAATATTATTTGATTTTCTTGATATGTTAAATATTGAATCATTTCCATTTTCCTTGTTAATTATTGCAGTAATCTGATTTTTATTGATGTTAACATGGGATCCGTTGTTAATTATGATAGTTTTACTACTATCTGATTTGGTGTTAATGTCATTGTTATTGATTGTAAAGTTTTTAACATTGTTTAAAAATATTGGATATGCATTGGAGTTTCCTTTTATGATAATTCTATTTGAATCAATGTTAGTACCATTTGAGGTATTTCCTCCATTAATGTAAACTCCGTATCCTGAATTATTTAAAATATAAATATTAATGTAATTGTCAAGTATTTTACTTTCGTTTAATAGCTCAGCGGATATTCCTTTAGCATCATCATATGATTTTATAACAATATTGTTTTTGGATATTAATAATGAACTACTATTATTTGATAGATTGATTCCATCTGCTTTTGTATTGGTTTCAATATATATGTTGTTATTTGCTATTTCATCGTCATCTGAGTTAATAATTGAGATTCCATTTATATGGTTATTTTTATTGTTGTTTATTAGGGTAATATTATTTCCAGTTATTTGAATATTGTTTGTATTATTTACTGTAATTGCTTTATCATTGTTTAAATTATAAAAGGTTAAATCTTTAATAATGGTACCATCAGAACCTGAAACTAGGTCAATTGTAACATTATACAAAAAGTTATTGTCCATATTAGACATTAAAACCATTTTGTTATTGATTACTATTTTCTTATTAGTTATTATTCCAAAGATTATGACCCTGTTTGCATGTTCTTTAAATGTGTAATTTAAATATCCATCCTTTGTAAAGAAATCGTAGAAGTTATTATCATTAATTGTAATTGCCGTTGGATCTGTTAATATTCCATTAATAATATTATCAAATAGATTATCGCTTTTATTATCGGTTATCTCTCTTCTTATACCTGTAGCGTTTGTGGTAATTATATTGTTTCCAATAGTTGTGTTATAAATTAAACCATTGGTATAGATACCTTCACCATCGGAAAATATGGTGTTTGCCAGAATAGTATTGTTTTTAATTCTTACTTGAGGGCTATTAGCACTTATTCCACTTGAATTTGTTTCGATATAGTTTTCATGGATTCTATTATTTGATCCGTTAAATTGTATTCCTGAGTCTTTATTGTTTATAATTGTGTTGTTAAATATTGTATTGTTGTTAAATGTAACAATACCAATACCATAGGTATTTAATTTAACAATGTTGTCATAACAGCTGCTATTAACATAAACGTCTATAGCAGAATATGCACCATTGCTCATAGATATGTAATTATTGGATATTGTAGTATTATTCACATTGGATATTATACCTTTTAACACACTTCTATTGGTTAAAATAGTGTTGTTTTCTATTAGGGCGTTTCCTCCGTTTTTTACTGCAATTCCTGATTCGGTATTATCTAAAATCTTATTGCCTGTTATGGTAACATTTTCTCCATCAAGATTAATAGCGTCAGATACATGTTCAATGGTGTTATTAATAACTTTAGTATTATTATGTTTTCCATAGACTATTTGCATACCATAGGACATCTGGGAAGGTATTTCACTATACATATAATTATTTGAAATTAAAGTTCCAATACATACGTCAGTTGCTCCCATCCATCCTAAATGATTAAAATAAATACAATTTGACTGAACTGTTGTTAAATTGTTATATGAAATGTTATTGTAATTAGAGAGATCCATTACTAAACAACTTGTAGATTCAGTACGGGAGTTTCCAGTGTGGAATGAATTGTATATTATATTGTTGTAAGATGAATTGTATGCATAGAATGCAAAACCGAAGTTACATTCTGTATTATTAAACTTATTAAATGAAATAATGTTGTTATTTGTATTGTTTAAATAGATTCCATAGTATAATCCAATATTTACTCCATTGATATTAATATTCGATTCTTTGTTTTGAATATTGATTTTAGTAATTACTGAACCATCACTACCTTTTAATAAATATATTGCTCCATTTCTAATTATATCATTTGGACTTATACTTGTGATATAAAGTTTTTTATTTAATTTAAAGATTCTATTAGTAACATTCCCTATTTTAAGAATGTCTCCATCTTTAAATGTATCATCGGATAATAAATAACCAGTATATTTATTAAAATATTTCTCGTAATTGTCATCTGTAATTTCTATTGTTTTTCCGGCATAATCACTATTAGATCTTAATGGTTTAGTCGGTTTTATAGAAATATTACTTGTTTTATTGTCTTTATTTTTCATTTCAATATTGCGTGATGTTTTAATATTCTCTTTAGAAGTTTTGGCATTGTCTAAAGATCTTGAATCATTGTTTGTTTGGTTCTGTTCTGTAATTGAAATATCTTTTATCTGTTTTTGTTTTATAATTGAATTATTTTCAATAGTTAAATCTTTATAATCATGGTTAATTGTTAGGTTACTCGATAATCCACTGGTATTAGGGCCTGTATTGTTACTTGCATTAATTGTGCTTATTGTAGTTAATGTTAATAAAATAATTAATAGTAAGATAATATAATAATTCAAATTTTTTCTCTTTATCTTTTCACCTCCGTTTAGATTTTTAATCAAATTAAATTTTGTTCTAATTTCTAACTAAAATCATTAAAAATCAACTATTATTTATAGAATATAAAATTAATTTGATTACGATATATATATTAAATTTTATACATATTAAGTTTTTTTATATTTTTATTGGCGATTTAAATCATATCTCTTATCTTTTGATAGATATTTAATTCTATTTTAGTTTGAAGTTCCTATGGCTTTTTTAACCATTTTAAATGGTTTTAATTCGTTTTTTATCTGTTTATGGTATAATTAAACAATATGTTTAAGATTATTTTAATTTTTTTAAAATTCAATTAACAAGTAATAAATACTATTATCGATATATTAATTTTGTCAAAATTAATTTATGTTTTATCAATTATTTTTGACATTTTGAAAAAACAATTTTTTTGAAATAGAATAGATGTAATGGAGGTAAAAAAGATTAATAAAAAGATAATATTTGTATTAACTTTTTTTATCTGTGTTTTTTTAACAGTTTCTGCTGTTAGTGCTGCTGATTCAAATAATATTTCAGCAAACACAGCCAATGATTTAAATACTAATAATAATTTAAATGCTGTTAATACAAATACTCAAAATAATATATCACGTGATGGAAATGATATAAATAATGATATTTATGTCTCTCCTACTGGTGATGATTCTAATACTGGTAAAAGTAATATTAGTGCATTAAAAACTATTAATGCCTCATTATCCAAAGTAAATGAATCAGATAATGCAGTTATTCATCTTTCAGAAGGTATTTTTTCCGGTGATGGAAATAATATGATAAATATTAACTTTGCACATAATAATTACAATGGTTCTTTAACATTTGTAGGTGCGGGCTATAATAAAACTATAATTGATGGTGAAGGTCAGTATAAATTATTTACTATTTCTGCTGATTCTCGTGTAAACTTTATTAACATTAGTTTTATTAACTGTAAGGATAATACCGGTGGTGCAATTACTAATGATGGTAATGTAAGCTTTGATGCTTGTATATTTGATAGTAACAATGCAACATCTTATGGAGGTTCCATATACACCGGTGCTTTATCCACCACTACTGTTAAAAACTCATTGTTTATTAACAACTATGCTTCTCAGAGAGGCGGAGCAGCTAATTTAGGTGGAAACGTAAGTTTTGAAAACACCAAATTCATAAACTGTTCTGTTAAACAATCAGGTTGGGATGGTCAAGGTGGAGCATTAGATTATGGTTATATGTCAGCTGCTTCTGAGTACTTTAATATAATTAACTGTGAGTTTAATAATATTAAAGGAAGAGACGGTGGAGTAGGTCGTTTATTAGGTAGTAATAAAGGTATAACTAATTTTAACATTAAAAACAATAAATTTGTTAATTGTTCCGCATCTGAAAGTAAAAATGCAGATGTTTTTTATTTACTTAATGGTAAGTTAATTAATTTAACAAATAACACTGTTTCCGAATTAGGCAATAATGCACCTTTCTATATCTATTCAGGTAGTTATGTAACTGGCCTTAATATATCATTTATGAATAATGAAACTGTAAATGTTGGAACTTCAACATTCCCATTAACTGCTACTGTTACTGATGATATGGGTAATAAAATATCCGGTGGATATGTATACTTCTATATTGACGGTAATCAAGTTAGTAGTAGAGACAATACACTAGAAAATGGTGAGGCATCTATTAGTGTAACTAAATTACTTGATAATGGTGTCCATGTAATTACAGGTTATTATGAAGGTCAAGACAACCAAACTCAAACCCTTAATAATGGAGCTATTAACTTTTACATAAATAGAACTATTGTTCACATTTATGTTTCTCCAAATGGTGACGATGAGAATGGTACTGGTTCTGCAGATAATCCATATAAAACTTTAAACAAAGCTATTACTGAAGGATTTAAAAACAATGTTAATGTATATGTCCATATGGGTGAAGGTGAATATGCTGCTGATGGAAATACTGGATTTAATTTAAATACTCCAGGTTATATTAAAATCATCGGTGATTCCTATAACAAAACAACAATTATAAATAATAAATCTAATACAAGATACTTTAATTTCGGTGAACATGTTTCTGGTGATATCAGTAATGTAACTTTTGTTGGTGGAAATCATTATTCAAATTCTTCTATTTGTTCTGTAAAATCAGACGAATCTAGATTAAATATTACTGACTGTATTTTTGAAAATGTTACCAGTGCATTAGATGTTTGTAATGCTAAAATTGATAATTGTATATTTTTATCTTCTTCAGCAACAGTAAGTCTTTCTAATGTTACAAATTCTATTTTCAGTGGTGTTTCAGGTAATACTGCTTTAACATTACGTACTTCTAATATTTTCAATTCCTTATTTGAAAACAATAGTAATGGCGCAATTACTGCATCTCAGGGTGTAAGTGGACATGAAGGTGTTTCATACATAATCGATAATTGTACCTTTATTAATAATAAAGGAACTAACGGTTCAGCTATTAATTATCCTCATGGTTCTATGACCGGTGGAGATTTAATTGCTATAGTTAATAATTGTCTCTTTATTAATAACACTGCTTCTTCCTGTGGTGGTGCTTTTGCAATAGATCCTACCTTAAATATCACAGTATCCAATAACAGATTCTATAACAACACTGCAAGTTATGGTGGAGCTATTGCTGCAGGTTCAACCGATACTTTCTTTAGTAGATATAAAGGTAATGTCACTTTTGTAAATAACACTATGGAAGGTAATAACGCTACTGTTGAAGGTAGTGAGATTTATGGAATTAGTTCTAATATGAATGTTGATGTGGTATATGATGATTTAACCACTACTAAATTGTCAGATAACTTATCTGCAACTGTTACCGATGATATGGGTAATAAGATATCTGGTGGATATGTATTATTCTATATTAATGGTACTTATTTAGGTCAATCTCCATTAATCAATGGAACTTCAACCTTAATTTATGTTGGATTTAGTAATGGAACATATACTTTAAATGGTACCTACTCTTTAGGAGGAAGTAATTCTACAAGCAAAAAGAGTACTATTACAGTAAATATTGTAAGTCAACGTGAAAACATTACCTTATATGTATCTCCTAATGGATCAGATGAAACTGGTGATGGTTCTATTGATAATCCATTTAAAACTATAAATCATGCATATGAAGTAGGTATTATGAATTCAAGAAATATTTTCCTTGAATTATTAGAAGGTAATTTCACCGGTGCAGGTAATGTTAACTTAAACTTTTCTGGTAACGTTTATATTACAATTAATGGTAG
Source organism: Methanobrevibacter boviskoreani JH1 (assembly GCF_000320505.1). Lineage (NCBI taxonomy): Archaea > Methanobacteriati > Methanobacteriota > Methanobacteria > Methanobacteriales > Methanobacteriaceae > Methanobrevibacter > Methanobrevibacter boviskoreani. Next base: position 63,027 of record NZ_BAGX02000016.1, on the reverse strand, counting down.
AGGAATGGATAAAACTATAATGGATGAAACTCCAATAGATACTGTATTCCAACCTTCAATTACTCTCACCCCTGGTGCTGGCAAATTTGTATTATCTAACTTAACATTTACTAGTGGAGTAATTAAATACAATCAAAGTAATATGAATACTCCAGTATCTGATAATATAATTATCCCAAATGGGGCTAATGCATATATTGAAAATGTTAACTTTACAAAGAACAATGGTTATAATGGTGGAGTATTTAATAATGACGGTAAATTAACTGTTGTTAATTCTACATTCTTTAATAACGGAGACTCTAAAATTGCTTCAGCAATCTATAATACTGGTGAATTAGAAATTATCAATTCAAGTTTCATATTAAACCATGCAAGTCAGTGTACTATCTATAATAGTGGTAAGATGACTATTTTATCTTCTTTATTTGAGGATGATTTACGTTCCGGCTATATGGGCTTCTTCTACAGAATCTATAACACTGGCAATGCTGAGGTAAATGAAACCAAATTTGTTACAAGTAACAAAACCAGAAGTGAAGTATTGGACATTATTGGTAAAGGAAATGTAGGATATGGTCAAAAAGCATCATGGTGGGGACCTTCAAGAGTAGATAACCCACTATTTTCCAATAATCTATTTAACAATGGAACTATCATATATTCAAATGATATATTTGAAGATCATCCTGAAGTAATGGATACTGATAAATATGGTAATAGATATCGTCAACAAAAATGGGGAACTGATGGTATTTCCGTTAATTTAATGGGAAATACTACTATTGTCAATTCTACATTTAATAATATTCAAGCATTCCAAATAAGTAACATTAAAGATGGTTTCGGATTAGTGGATGGATGTGTATTTAATAATATTACAAATATTACAATTTCAATAGCCTATAATGGAACTAATGTTTTAATGTCTAACAATGTAATACTGTTTAATGAGAGTACTAAAAACTCTAATGGTAAATTTTATGTAAGCTTATATCAGAACATTGCATTAGGTAACATTAGCTTTGAAAACAATTGGTTTGGAAATAATAGTCAACCTGTTTATACATTTGTAAATGCTTCTAAATCAAGTACTGTTAATTTCAGAAACTGGTTAGTTTTAACATTAGATAATGTTACAAATGGAAACTTAGCACAAAATACAACACTCTCCTTTAAAAGATTTGATGGTGAAAACTTAACTGATTATAATGGTAATTTACCAGTAAGAACTTTTAAATTTGAAAGTGATGATGGTACAATTACTCCTTTAAATGGTAATATTAGTGGTCCAGTTAATGTGGAATTTGCTTTCCCAAGTACCGGTAATAAAACATTAAATGTTACTGTAGATGATCAAGTATTAACTTATAATACTACAATCTATAAGTCATCAAAACTTAATATTACTCCAAATGTTGTTATTGGAGGTAATGCTGCTGTAATTACATTAACTGATGAGGATTCTAATCCAATTGACGGTGATGTTTTAGTTAATATTGATGGTGTAGATTATCAAGTTACTGTTACCGGTGGTAAAGTTGAATTTACTCCTGAAGAATTTAATACCTTAGGAGATCATGATGTAGTATTAAGTTACAAAGGAACTGATGATTATTTACCATCAAACGTAGAAACCAAAGTATCAGTATTAATTCCAACTAATTTTGAATTTAGTTTTGATAATAAAGCTAATGTTATTGTTAAATTAGTTGATGCTAATGGTAATCCTATTAATAATGCAGATATCGGTTATTTAATTAACGGTACACCGGTTAATCAAACATTAGTTACAGATGACAATGGTATGGCAAAAATCAGTGGTTTATCTGGTAATATTAATCTAACAGCTGTATATGATGGAAAAAATCCTTATTTAGCTAATAATAAATCTATTGAAGTTTTAATGGTTCCTAGACCTGAAAAATTAGCTACTCAAATTGTTTCTTCTGATTTTAATCAGACTGCTGTTGATTATTATAAAGGTGAGCGTGGTGGATACTTTGTTGTTGCACTTAAGGATTCTGAGGGTAATGCTTTAGCTGGTAAACATATTAGTATTGGTTTTAATGGTAAGGTTTACAATCGTACAACCGATGAAAACGGTGGTGCTCGTCTTCAAATCAACCTTGCAAATGCAGGTGTCTATACTTTTGCTACTGCATTTTTAGGTGATGATGAGTGTAACGGTAGTTTTGTTGTAAATAAGATTACAGTTACTAAAAAATCTTCCACTATCACTGTTAAAGGAACCAATCCTGTTAAAGTTAGATCTTACAGGACCCTAACCTTCAATTTAAAAGGTGTTAAGGCAATTGATAAATCATCTTATGTTAATGCTATTGGTAGAACATTAAAGGTTACTGTTAATGGTAAGACATATACCTTAAAGACTGACAAGAATGGTAAAGCTACTTTGAAAGTTAGATTTACCAAGGCAGGTACTTATACCATTAAGACTGCATTTGCAGGTGACGGTACCTTTAATGCTAAGACAATGAACAGCAAGATAACTGTAAGAAAATAAAAATCGGATTTTTTAAGATAGTCAATCTTTTGACTATTTTTTCTTTTTTTTAAATTAATTATTTTTAGAATTTTTCATTTTGCCTATTTTATTTAATCAGTGTTCTTTTTTAATTTAAAAAATTAGAAGAATATATTAAGTTTTAGGTAAATTTTCTTTTATTTCTAAAATTATAATGATTGAATTAGAATAAGATTATAAAAATTAGTTTAAAGTTATATTTATGTTTTGACTGATTTTTTTTTAAAATTTTTACATAAATATAATTCTTTTATTTCTAAAATTATGATGATTGAATTAGAATAAGATTATAAAAATTAGTTTAAAGTTATATTTTTATATTTAAATAGAATTGATTTAAATCATGTTTATATTAAAAGTGGATAATTAGAAATTATAAAGTTTAAAGATTAAACTCTTTTATATTTTCATATATTGGACCATTCGGTGTTAATGTACTTTTTTTAAGATATATTTTCCTAACACACATATCACCAATCTCATAATCCCTATATTTTTTAATTTTATTCTGGACCTGATTCTTATTCCTTCCGCTTTTCATTCTACCGATTGTTAAGTGAGAAATATAATTTCTTTCGAGATTAAAACCTAATTTGTTAAACTCATGATCTAATTCCTTTTGAAGACTTTTAAGTTCTGGGTTTTCCTCAATTCCAATCCAAATAACTTTTATTCTTTTTTCATTTGGAAATGCACCTGATCCTTTAATTTTTAGTCCAAATGGCTCATAGTTTTTAATTACTTTTTCTATTGATTTTGAAATCTTGTCTATCATTTCTAAATCAATGTTTCCAAAGAATTTTAGTGTAAAATGCATGTTTTTACTTGGAACATATTTAATATTGGCGTCAATTTGTTTAAAATCATCTTCAATTGTGTTGATTTTGTTAAGAAGGTTTTTATCTACTTCAATTGCAAGAAAACTTCGAATATTATCACTCATAATATCATCATAAAAAAAGTAGTTGTTTTTAAGAAAAAATATAAAAATTAAGTTAAAAACTTAATTTTATTGTGTTTTTTTGAATTTATAAAAAGTATCTATTTTTCAATAATATTTTCATCAATACTCATTCCAAAATGGCGAGCTTTTTGATCTATGAAGACCTTAATCTTATCTCCTTTTTTCAAGTCAGCAACAGATAAAGGTTTTCCATCGTTATCTACTACACGAATTGTCTCAGCATTTTGAACTAATGTTTTGATTTTTACATCTTCATATTCTGCTTCAATTAATAGGAGTGGTCTTTTTTCTATTTTAGATCTACCAACATAAGCCTTTCTTGTTTCACCATCAGTATTGACTATTAATACTTCATCTCCAACTTCAAGCTCTGATAGATAACGTGTTTTTCCACCAGGAACCATTACATATGCTTGAACTGGTCCTGCATTAACTCTAAAAGGTCTTGATGCCACATATTCACTTTCTAAACTTTCGGAGTGAACAAAAATCATAGCTTTTGAATATGAACCAATAAGCATTCCCTCACCTGGTTCCATTATTGCAGTAGTATCTATGCAAACTCTATCGCCTGAGCCAAGTGGGGTTACATTGGTGACTGTTGCATCTTTAAGACTATAAGTTTCCTGAGATAAATTCTCAATCAATTTTGAAATTTCTTTGATCTGATTAAAGTCTTTAGGTTCAAAGATAACACCATCTGTACCTACTTCTAAAGTTTCAATTGCTACTTTTGCATCTTCTACAGATTCTACAGCTGCTATGAGTTTAACATCTTTAGTTTGTAAGTCAGCAATAATGTTTTCAAGTGGGATTACAGTCCAATCTTTTCCAACAAGAATTAAATAATCACAATAATCTCCAAGTTTAACTGCTAACTGTTCATGATTCTTATCAGTTATCTCTATATAGGCACATACTGGTTTATTTAAGTTTTTAAATTTTTTTGCCTCAGCTAAATCTTTAGATTTATCTAAATTTTCATCTAATTCAAGTGTTCCATCTCCCTCAGAGGAAATACCAACAAGATAAATATCACTATCTTCACTATTTGATACAATATTTATATTTCCAAGTTTTCTTATGTTCTCATTATTTTCACTTGAAAAATTTACAATATGGTCAATTCCAGATTCAAGAGATGTTGTAATCATTTCTTTTGTTTCATCCCAACTACTTAGTGGGTTTAATATCCAAGCAAATTTTTCTGACATTACATATCTCCTTTTTGATTTTGAAAATAGATTAAATTTTATAAATCCTATATGATAGGTATTTATATATTTAATTTATTTTTTGATATTTTTTGGTTTATTTAAGTATTTCTAAAGCATCTTCAACATCAACATTATCATGTACAATACTTGAAACTGCTTTTGTTATCTTTTCAGGATTTTCAGCTTGGAAGAAATTACGGCCAAATGCTACTCCTGCACCGCCGACTTCAATGGAATCTTTGGTCATTTGGAGTAAATCTTTATTTGAATCTACACTAGGACCACCTGCAATAATGACAGGTACTAATGCACCTTCCACAACCTCTTCAAAACTAGCTGGATCTCCAGTATAATTGGTTTTTACAATATCTGCTCCAAGTTCTGCACCTACACGTGCTGCATGTTTTACAAGATTAACATCATGTTCATCTTTTATATTAGGTCCACGTGGGTACATCATTGCAAGAAGTGGCATACCCCATTGACTGCAGGTTTCAGCAACTTCTCCTAAAGATTCTAACATGTATGGTTCAGTTTCGGAACCTACATTTACATGTATGGACACTGCATCTGCGCCAAGTTGTATAGCTCTTTCAACAGAGGTTACGATAACCTTATTATTAGGGTCTGTACTTAAAGAGGTACTTGCTGATAAATGGATAATAAGACCAATATCATTACCATATCCTCTATGACCATTTTCCACAATACCTTTATGCATGAGTACTGCATTTGCTCCACCTTTGGAGATATTCTCAATGGTTTTATCAATGTTTACAATACCTTTAACAGGACCGTCTGATACACCATGGTCCATAGGTGCTATAACTGTCCTTCCAGTTTTACGATTTATAATACGTTCTAATCGTATTTTCTTACCTATCATATTTTTGTCTCACTTTTTAAATTATTTTTAAAATATCTATTTTTTTAATTTAATAGATATTAATACAGTTTTTATAAAATAAGATTTATAAACTTTTATAAAATGTTTATTTTTGTACATTTGATTTGATTTTTATTTTTAGGTGTCTTAATTGAATTTGTAAATTCTATAAGTTTTAAAATAAAATAAGGTCAAAACTAGTTTCTAATTAATTTATTTTAGTTTATGTTTATTTTTTTTTTTACATTGTTTTCATAATTTTTTCATTTAATGATTTTTCTATTAAATTAAGAAATTACATTATAAAAAAAGGATAAAAGTAGTATTTAGTAATTTTATTTGTTTTTTAGAGAATTTGTCCAAAGATTAAACTCCTTAATCTGTGGCGGTATACCTTCGTCATTATAGCTATCAAGGTAACCTTTTTCTGAAACTATATTCTCCTCTAATTGGGCGGTGTTTACAAAATCTATTATTCCTTTATTTCGGATAATTGAGTCTCTAGGTTTAAACGTTGAGGACCATATATAATAAACTTTAAAAACAGTATCTGGGTGATATCCTCCACCTAGATCTACTGATAAAACATCAGCACTCTGAGTAATCTTATATACTTCTTGAATTATGTCATGTAGGCGGACATCACCACTTATAAATTTAATATTTGAATACTCTTCCTGAAGTTTTTCCATTTTATTTATTGCCTCAGGACTATTGTCTAATGATATTAACTGTCCATCTTCTAAAATTTCAGCAATAATCTTAGAGCTTCCACCAACATGACAGCCTAATTCTATTACAGTATCGGTAGGTTTTAATATTTTCATAAGGGATTTTCTATATAATTTAATGTCATAGTTAAGTTTAATCATTATATCACAGATTATTAACTTTAATTGTTTTTTCTATCTTTATTCCATTACTATCAATTCAGCTTTTTACTTCTCTATTCTTATTCCGTTATTGTCAATATTCGCAATTGAATATTCTTTGCTTATTGAATCTGTATCTTTTGTAAAGCCGAATACCGTATTCCCAATCATTGCCATAGATGAACCTATACAAAATTCGTTAAATTCATCAATCATATCTTCAATTTCACTATTAAATAATCCGATATTTTTTGAGAATTCATAAGAACATCTAATAAAGTTTTCACTACCTATGTCTTTAACATATGCTTTCTGAGCTTTAATTCCCTCTTCATTTATCCTTTTTTCAAATTCCGGATTTGTTATAATTGAGGAAGTGTCTATTTTACTTAATGACTTATATACAACCTTATAATCAGATTTAATGTTGGTTGTTTTACCTATTCCTGGTGCACCAGGTCTTATTCTTAAAACAATTCCTTTTGACATCTGGGCTATCACATCACCAAGTCCGCAATTAAGGGATACCTCACTTAAATGTCCATATTGTCCCGCTTTAGTATAATCAATAGGTAACCTTAATGCCTCTTTAAGACCTAGTGATGTTCCAAGACAGGATGATGCTGAGGTTCCGAATCCACAGCCTATAGGTACTTGAATTTCGTGATTGATTTCAAGACCATTTACATCTATCTTATCTAAATATTCATTGATATCGTAATGTGAATTGATTAGGTCAATAGTTTTTCTACTGATGACCTCATGGTATTTGTCTTTTTTACCATTGATCTTTATATTAACTCCATCTTTGGAACTTTCTGTAATTATTGTTTTAACACCTTTATCAAGTAGTACACCACATCCAAGTGATCCTTTAATAAGCTTATTGCTTTTCGGATAAATTGAGAAGAAACCTGTAATATGTGATGGAACAAAAATTTCTACCATTAAAACCCCTTTAAAAATTTTTATTTATTTAATTAAAATATTAATTATTATATATTATTGTTTTAATATTATTAAATGTAAAGAAATTTGTTATATTGAAGAATAAAAATATTAAAGATGATAGATGAATTTTTTATGATTTATTTGAGGATTGAAAATGAATAATAAAAGAATTGATTTACATATGCATAGTTTATTCTCTGATGGAGAGTTATTACCTTCAGAAATTGCAAGAAGAGCATACGTATTAGGTCATGAAGCTATAGCTATTACTGATCATGTGGATTATTCAAACATTGAATACATATCAGAAATACAGGCTGCTATTGATGATATAAATAGCAATTGGGACATTAATGTTTTACTTGGCGCTGAAATTACTCATGTACCGCCTAGTTCAATTGAGCCATTAGCAGGTAAAGCACGTGATTCTGGAGCTAAAATAGTTGTAGTTCATGGTGAAACTTTATCCGAGCCTGTAATTGAAGGAACTAATTTGGCTGCAGTTTCATGTAAGGATGTTGATATTTTAGGACATCCTGGATTAATTAGTAAGGAAGAAGCAGAAATTGCAAAAGAAAATGATATAGCATTAGAGATTAGCTGTAGGGCAGGTCATTGTTTGGGAAATGGTCATGTAGCTCAAATAGCTCGTGAAGTAGGCAATGCTCTTGTAATTGATACGGATTCTCATGCTCCTGAGGATTTAGCTGACTTTAATACAGCTTATAAAATAGGTCTTGGTGCAGGATTAAGCAAAGAAGAAACTTTAAGGGCATTAGTTGATAATCCTAAACATATTATTGAAAAAAGAGTATAATAAACTATTTTATTTCCTTTTTAAACTTTTATTTTAAAGTATTATTATTTAACTAATAATTTTTTTTATAATAAATCTAATATTTAATTTTGAATCTTTTTTTTTAACTTCATTTTAAAAAATAGTCCTTTTGATTGTTTATTAATTTTTGAAGATATTTCTAGTTAGATTTTTATAAATCTCACATGTTTCTTTTTTAGATTTCTAATTGAAATCAGATTTTTAATAAAGACATTTAAAAAAAGAAAAGATAGAAGTTAAAACTTCTAAATTGATGAATATGTTGTGTATAATGGATAAGTATTCCAAATACCGAATCCATATGATTTGGTAGTTGTATCTGCTGTAATCCATATTGCATTATCTTTATCTAAGATTTGTGTCCATACATGTTCAGTTCCATAACAATATCTTGCAGGAATATCTATGGATCTACATAATGCAACAATTAAATGTGCTTGGTCTGTACAATTACCAGTTTTCTGTTTTAATGTTTCTAGTGCCCCATTGGAACTTAAATAGTTTTCGTATTTGATATTCTCTTTAACATATGAATAGATTGCATTTGCCTTTTCAACAGTTGTTTTCTTTCCTTTGGTTAATGACTGTGCAAGTTCTTTTATCATTGTATTATTTTTTTGACAGGTACCGGTCTCTATTAGGTAAGGGGAAATAGGTTCTCCTTCATATTTCGTATTTCCTTTATTATATGAAATAATAGTTAGGAAATTACTACATGCTGAAGGATAATAATGTGTATCTCCAAGATATTCTCCTGTAATATTGTAAATTCCCGGCTTTAACTTAATTTTTAGGGATACATATCCTTTTTCATTAGTTTTAACATTATATTGAACTGTGGATTTATATTGGTTAGTTAGGTTGTTTTTATCTGTATTGTATTTATTGACTAGTAATTTAACTGTTTGATTAATTAAGGAGTTGTTATTCTTGTCAGTAAGTTTTATCTGATGTGTTCTATCCTCATTATAAACCATGTAAATATTATTGGCAGATAATCTTGTTTCAGTTTTATTTGTAATTTTAATCTTGTTTTGAACACTTTCACTACTATAATAATCATTTCCAACAAATGTTGTATTAATATTATAGCTACCAGGTTTTAAATCAATTTTTATTCTGGCTTGCCCATCATTATCTGTCTGTTTTACATAGGTTCTTGAATTTATTGTAAATAATATTATTTGATTTTTTAAAGGATTATCAGTTTCATCTAATAATTTCACATCAAATATTTTTATATCACCATAATTATAGATAATATCTCTTGTTTTTAATTTGACTCTAACTTTATTGTTTGTTAGGTTTGAATTGTAGTAACTAATATAAGGATCTATTCCAATAGGTTTCGGAATATTCTTAGGTGGAACTGAGTTGTTTTCAGGGTATTCGGGATTAATGTCAATATAATTGTAATTAGTATTGGATATCAAATTACTATCGGAAGTAATATCCTCATCTGTGGTTGTGGTTAAATTGTTGGTTGTGATGTGTTTGCTAGATGTGATTAGAGTGGAATCATCGGAAATATTTTCATAATTAATATTATTATTAAGATATTTTAGATTACTCATATTTTCCTTGAGAAATGGTGGTAAATCGTTAACAGGTTCCGGATTATGAACTGGAATATCCTCTAAGTCAAATTCCTCCGGATGAATAGGATCTGTATATATTATTTCATGTTGTCCAAACTCGGAATAATTATTCTCATCATCATTATAACATTCACAATAGTTGGTTTTATCCATGATAATGTCATGATATTCAACAGATGCATTGCTTACATTGGCAACTATATTAGAATCATTATAATATGTTTGGCATGAATTATTAGCTGAAATTCCATTTAAACCAAGAAATATTATACTGATTAATACAAGAACCAAAATAAATTTGGTTTTGGTTTTAATCTTATTCACCTCTATAAATATGAATTTGTATAAAATTTTTTACATTTTTAATTAATTATATTTAAATTAAATATATATAATATTATTTATTTTATTAGGTTATTTATGTATAAAAAGGATTGATTTATATTTTTATTATTTCATATTTTTTTTAAAAAATAGTAGGTTTTTTAAATATGTTTATTATATTGATATGATTCATGTTTAATTTAAAAGTTAATTTGTAATCTTTCTAATTATTTTATATAAATTGGAGGGTGTATATCTTTTTTTAATTTTTTTTTAAATAGGTTAAATTTATTATGGATTTTTTTTAAAATAGTTTAATCACTGTGTTTAACTTTATATTCTAAAATAAGATCCTTTCCTAATTTATAATCCTTTTTAAGTTCTAATTTTGTTGAATCTTTCATATAATCGAAACCTTCACCATCAAACAATGTTTTTGAATTTTTACCTCCAACTATCATTGGTGCAATGCAAATTCTTACCTCGTCAATTAATCCTTCTTTCAGCATTGAGAAATTGAGTGTGGAACCGCCTTCTAACATTAATGTTTTAATTCCTTTTTTGTATAAATAATCCATTAATCTTTTAAGGTCTACATGTTCAGTTCCTGATGCATATATCTCTGCTTTTCTGCTAAGCTCTTTTACCTTATCTGTATTTTCATAATCTTTACTAATTGCAATAATACTTGGAGCCATATCATTAATTGTTCTACAATCAATAGGGGTTCTTCCACGACTGTCTACAATGATTCTTATAGGATTATCCTCTTTTTTTGCTTTGACTCTTCTTACAGTAAGTTTAGGGTTGTCTTGTAAAACAGTACCAATGCCTACCATGATTCCATCAACGTCACGTCTTAATTCGTGAACTCTAATTTTATCTTCATTACCTGATATTTCAGAAGATCCTGTTTTTGTGGCTATTTTCCCATCTAGGGTCATTGCTGCATTAAGTATCACATAAGGTTTCATTTAATCATCCTTAAAATTATTTTTTTTAATTCCTATAATAATATATATTATATATTATAATTATTTACTATTTTTTGAATATGGAATTGTTTCTAAATTAAGTTTTTCCTGTTTTTAAATTAGAGTCATGTTTTAATATTTAATTTTTGTTTTTCGGATTTTTATTAAAATATAAATTATTCAAGTCCTAATTATTTGAATATTTTTCCTTTCTACCTATTTTATTCAGATTTTAATTTTTTATATTTTTTAAGAAATACTTTAATTAAATTAAATTTTTATTTAATTTTTTCCTTTTTTAATAATATTTTATATAATTTTTTTAATATTTTTCTAAAAATATTAAAATAATGGTAAGTTTTAGGTATACCTAAACATTTATATATGAGTTAAACTTAATTATTATACAAGAAGTTTAGGTAAGACTAAATATTCTAAACTTTTTAGATTTAATTTCTTGTAAATTAAATTTTCAATTTAAATTAAAATTAATAAACCTAAATCATTTAAAATATTATTTTTGATTTTAATTTAGATTTTATAATATTTTTTAATAAAAATTGGAGAGATTTAAATGATAAAAACATTAGATCAATTAAAAACTGGTGAATCAGGTAAATTAGTTTCATATAACGAAGGCGGAGATACAGAACTTAAAAGACATTTAATGGGTATGGGATTTGTTAGAGGCTCCGAGATTACTCTTGAAAAGATTGCACCATTAGGTGATCCTTACGAATATAAGGTAAAAGGATATTCTGTCTGTCTTAGAAAAGAAGAGGCTAGAAATATAGAGGTTGAAATAGTAGAATAATTGGTTTTAGTTTTTTCATTTAAATTAGTTTAAATTAAAGGAGACTGTGTATGGAGAATATTAAAATTGGACTTGCAGGAAATCCTAACGTAGGAAAAACTACATTGTTCAATAATCTAACTGGACTCCATCAACATGTAGGTAATTGGCCAGGTAAAACTGTTGAACAAGCAGTAGGTCACTTCGAAGAAGATAACAAAAGATTTGAAGTTATTGATTTACCTGGTAATTATGCATTAAGTGCTCACTCTATTGAAGAAATTGTATCCAGAGATTTTATAGTTGATGAGGAATCTGATGCAATTATAAATATTGTAGATGCAGCAAACCTTGAACGTAACTTATATTTAACTGTTCAAATGATGGAACTTAATGCTAATATGGGTGTTTGTTTAAACATGAACAAAATCGCTCGTAAAAATGGAATTACTGTTGATGTTGATAAATTATCTGAATTATTAGGTGTTCCAGTTATTGAAATTGAAGCAAATAGTGATGTCGGACATAAAGATCTTCTTAAAATGATAGAAGATTTAAAAAATCATCCTATTAATAGTAAAGATAAACTTGTTTATGGTAATGAGTTAAAAGAACATCTTCAAGACTTGGTTAATGTAATCTCAAAAGATAAAAATCTCTTGGATGTTTCAGCATTTTGGACAGCAATTAAATTACTTGAAGATGATGAGATTGTAATAGATAAAGTTCAACAATCTTCAATGTCAAATCCAATATTTTTAGAAGTTAGGAAGGTTAAAGATCACCTTAAAGATATCTATGGAGTTTCTGCAGAAGAGGTTATTGCAGATGCTCGTTATGCTTATATTGATGGGTTAATAAATGAATGTGTTAAATTACCTGAAAACCGTCAATTAACATTATCTGAAAAAATCGATAAAGTTGTTACAAACAGGATTTTAGGTATACCTATCTTTTTAATTATCATGTGGGTTGTTTTCCAGGTAACATTTACCATTGGTGCCCCTTTCCAAGATTTATTAGATGCAGGTTTTTCAGCATTAGGTGATGCTGTTACCGCCGGTATTGGTGAAAACATGATATCATCACTTTTAGTAGATGGTGTTATCGGTGGAGTAGGAAGTGTTTTATCATTTGTACCTCAAATTATATTGCTTTTCTTATTACTTAGTTTCTTAGAAGATAGTGGTTATCTTGCAAGAGCTGCTTTTGTAATGGATAGAGTTATGCATAAGGTTTTAGGTCTTCATGGAAAGGCATTTATCCCAATGATTCTTGGTTTTGGTTGTGGAGTTCCAGGAATCATGGCAACACGTACTATGGAACATGAGGAAGATCGTTTAGTTTCCATGATGCTTATACCATTTATGTCTTGTACAGCAAGACTTCCAGTATATTTAATGTTCGTTGGAATATTCTTTGCATCAAACCAAGGTAATGTAATATTTTCACTTTATTTACTTGGTGTAATAGTTGCAATTATTGTAGCTGCAATACTTAAAAAATCATTATTTAAAGGAGTAAGTACTCCATTTGTAATGGAACTTCCATCATATAAATTACCTACACTTAGAGGAGTACTTATGCACACAGGTGAAAAAACCTGGGGATTCGTAAGAAAGGCTGGTACTATTATTTTAGCAGCAGCTATTATTGTATGGGTTTTAAGTTACTTCCCTGCAGGTGTAGACTACGGATCTCAAGGAAGTTTAATTGGTCAAATAGGAACTGTAATTGCACCAGTATTCAGTCCATTAGGATTTGGTCACTGGCAAGCAGCTGTAGCATTACTCTTTGGTATGGTTGCTAAAGAAGTTGTAGTTGCTACATTAACCTCTGTATTAGGTGGTAGTACTGCTGCACTTGCTACAATATTCACTCCATTAACTGCTTATGCATTTATGGTATTCGTATTATTATACATTCCATGTTTTGCAACTATCGGAACAATTAAACAAGAATCTAATGGATGGAGATGGCCATTAATAATGGTATGTGTAACATTAGTTACAGCATTTATTGTATCATTCTTAGTATTCCATGTCGGATTACTTTTAGGATTCCATTAGTAAATTAAAAGAAATCTTTATGATTTCTTTATTTTTTATTTTAGAGGTGATGAAATGAAATCAAGATCTTGCTTAAAAGGTATTAAAATACCTAAAGAAGAGAAAGAGGAATTAGAATCTCAGGATAATGGGAAGTAATATAAGTTGTGACATTAAAAAAATAAACTTCCTTTATCTTGAGTTATATTATATATTGTTATAATCATTATAGTTTTTAATAAAAATCTCTTGGAGGTGTCTATATGGAATGTAGGATGTGTGGATATGAATTTGATCCTAAGGAAGTAAAGGATGACTGTGATGAGTCTTCATGTTGTGGATGTGAAGAGTGTAACTATGTGGTATGTCCTAATTGTGGATATTCAAATTCATTAGATTATGATGTAGAAGAATTTAAATTTATTGTAGACATTAAAAGATTGATTAAAGAAAAATTGAAAGCATAAAAATTACTTTAATCAATCATTTATTTAGAAGGAGGAATTTATATGGAGGATCATGTAAGACCAGCATGTTGTCAGAAAAAGGTAGAAGTTGATGATGGTTCAAATAAATCAAAATTTAAAAAAGCATTATTAAAAGTTAAAAACTTCTTCTTTGGCTGTTGTAGATAATTATTTTTATTTTTTTATTAGTTTTTATTCATAATTTTCATTGATCTAATTAAGTGTCTCTTTATCTATTTTTAGTAGTTTTTTGTATTTTCTAATTTTATTTTGTTGTTGTTTTAATTGTTTTTTCTGGTTTTTTGTATATTTTAATTCTATTTTGTTGTTTTAGTTGTTGTATGCTATAATTTCATTTAATTTTATCTTGTTTTGTTTCTTTATTGACTTTAAAGTAATTTTGGCTATTTGTCATTACATTTATACTACTTTTATATATTGTATTATACTTTAGGGGTTATTTTTCTTGTTTTTTCTGTCTATTGATCCTTAGAAGAATTAAATCTATTTTTATTGATGTTTTGTTCTGTTTTTAATTATTTAGGTATGATAATTATTTTTTTTAAATATTTTATATTTTTATTGTATCTAAACTATTGAATTATTTATTTTAATCACTTTATTCCCTCTATTGCCTTCTAATAATGATTTTTTAAAATTATTTTATAGAATAATAATATTTTTTTATTAGTAATTTATTTTTTATAAAGTAAAATTTTATTATTTTTTAATTTTATTCTTTTATAAAAGTATAAATAGTATAATCATTATAAAAAATATTAGAAAAACTTTATAATTAAATTTTAAAATTGGGTTTTAAGATGATAAAACGAGATTTATATATACAGTCCTTGGATGATGTAAGGAATACTAAAACAATTAAGGTTTTAACTGGTGTTCGTCGTGTAGGAAAATCATGTATTTTATCATCTTATGTGGATAAATTGAAGGAAGATGGAATTAAAAGTGAGGATATAATCTTCTTGAATATGGATTTAATAAAATATTCTAATTTAAGGGATTATGAAAAGCTCCATGAATATGTAAGTAGTAGGATTAATGACGATTCAATGAATTATTTGTTCATTGATAATGTATCAAAAATAAAGGATTGGTGGCGTGCTGTAAATTCTTTGGCTATAGAATATCCTGATTCAATTGATTTTTATATATGTGGATTGGATATGAATGTTGAAGGGGATGATATCCGCAAACTCTTAAACGAGCCTGTAATTGAAATAAATATATTGCCGTTATCATTTAGGGAATATCTTCAGTTCGATAAGAAATATTGGGGTGATACTCAATCAATAGATGATAAGTTTAACGATTATCTTCATTATGGGGGATTGCCTGTAATATTTGAACATAAAAAATCAGATTTGATCTTTAATAATATTCTAAAGGGAATATATTCGACAATAGTTGTTAAGGATTTGCTTTCAAAAAACAAGATTAAAAACACTTTACTGCTTGAAGAAATATTTGATTTTGCAATAATTAATCAGGGAGAAAATATTTCCTCTAAAAAAATAGCCGATTATTTTAAAACTGAAGGTGTTAAAACAACACCAACTACAGTACTTGATTATTTAAAATATTTCGATAATTCCTATTTATTGTATTCCCTAAAAAGGTATAATCTTAAATGTAATGCATATCTTAGAACATTGGAAAAACATTATATTGTGGATTTGGGTATTAGAAATACTCTGATTGGTTTTGAAGATGAGCATTCCCAGGGTGTTCTTGAAAATTTGGTCTATTTTGAACTTTTAAGACGTGATTATAAGGTTAATATGGTGAAATATAATAGTCATAAAATAGATTTTCTGGGAGTAAGGCCAGATAGGAAGGTTTATTATCAAATCGTTAAGAATTTAAATGATGATGATCTATTAAACGAGAAATTAAAGGATTTGGAATCAATAAAGGATAATTATGAAAAGGTCATTATCTGTTTTGATAAAACTCATACAAAGAATATTAAAGGAATTAAAATTACAAACATTATTGATTTCTTGTTAAATGATGATGGATTTGCTAGTTTATAGGATGATTATTGTTTATTAGTTAAATTATGAAACTTGGTAAATTTGTATAGGATTGAGAGGGATTAAGATGTCAAATGATAAGGATAAATTAGATGAAGCTTTTCAGTTAGCATCCTCACTTTTTGAAAATCATCAATTTATAAGTTCTTTAGATATTTTTAAACAGTTACTTCTTGAAGACTACGAACTTGATTTGATTCTGCCATATATGATTAGAATATCATTAATCAACCATGATCTCTCATCAACATTGGATTATATTAATCTTTATCTGAGTGATAATCCTGAAGATATTGAGATTTTGTTTATGAAGGCTTCAATTCTTCTTAAATGCTATAAGTTTGAAGAAGCTTTAGATGTTGCAAATCATATATTAGAATTAGATGAGGACAATGACTCAGCTATTTCCATTAAAGTTTCTGCCCTTAAAATGTTAGGTCGTTTTGATGAGATTGAAGAATTAGGTGATTTTGATTTAGGAATTCTTGAAGATGGAGCATTATATGATAAGGATGAGGAAGAATTATTATATGATGCTTATAGGGATAATCCTTTAAACAATTCCTACAGTAACGACTCTTTTCAAATTAAGCAAAATATTCAAAACAATAAATTTTCAAACGAAACTAAAAACAGAAACACCTCTAAAGTGGAAGATAGTTTCACCAAGAAAAGTTTAGGTTTTATAACCGCAGATAATATTGAAACTGGTGATGGGGATAATAAGAAAGAATATAATCAAGGCAATGGTTTAGCTGGTGGAAATAGTATAAAATCTAATGAAGATTACAAAACCACTGAAGAGGAACTTAAAAAAGAGGGAATCAAAGAAGAGAATTTATTATTCACCACAGCAAATAATCTATCAAAATCTAAAAATGAAAATCACATCAAATCCAATAAAGAGGACAATTCCATTGATAGGGATATTAGTTTTATAAAAACTAACCACAATAAAAATATTGATAATGAAAATTTAATTAAAGCTCAAAATGATAAGGAGGATAATTCTAAATCAGATGCTTTATTAAATAATTTTATAAATTCTATAGATAAACAAATGTATTCTGATTATGAAATGGAGGATTTTAAGGATGATGATGGGGATGAATATCATTTATTTGATGATAATGATCCTTCAATAAACAAGGATAATGTATTTAATGAGATTTCCGATGATGAGATAGATGAGATATTAAACGAAAACGATGATTCTTATGTTAATGATGAAGTTAATCATGATTTAGTCAGTGAAAATGATGAGGATAATTTGTTTAATGATAAGGAATTAAACATTTTAGATGTTGATGATCTTGATGTGCCATTGCTTGGTGACGATTTTACTGGTTTGGATAATGGAAATTGTTCAGATAAAGATGATATTGATTTAGATGAAATCTTCGATTTTGATGATGACGGAAATTTAATAGATGAAGATAATGAGAATAAAACTTTAGATTTCTATGATATGGAAAATGATAATTCAAATGATGGTGATTCTCTTGATTATGGTGATAATATAGAAGATAGTGGTTCTGATTCTAATTATGGTGATTATGAGAGTAATGGGGTAGATGAGGATTATATTGAGTATGATGATATAAATGATGATGATTCTGACTTGGGTGTTGATGATTCTGTTGGTTATGGGGGTAATGTAGAGGATGGTGATTCTGGTTATAATAATGAAAATCAGGAAAATCATGATTATAAGGACAATAAATCTCATTATGGCAGGGATATTGATGATAAGGAACCAAATCATGATGAGAATAAAACTATGGTTTATAAAGAAACATATAATAAAAATAGACTAAAAGGTAGAAAATTCAGGATACATAGAAATATGCCATCTACTTTAGATTATTTCTTTAACTTTTCATCAAGTGGTAAATGATTCATATATAAAATTAATCATTATCTATAAATACTATTTTTATTAAATATTGTTTGTAAAAATTTTAATCAGTGTTTCTTGAGGAATGTTTATGCCAAGAATGGAAAAGTTTTTTAAAAATCCTAATGATTTCTATATAATGGAAGATTATGATACAACAGTTCAACATTATAATCAATTATTTTTAGATGCTGATTTTGACAGGGCAAATGATTTATATAATAAAAGCGAATATGATGCAGCTATTAGATTATATAAACAATTGCTTCAAAGGGATTATAATCCCTTAAAGGTATTTCCAAATTTAATAAATTCTTATTTATATAAACAGGATTTTGAAAAGGTTATTTACTATTTAAATAAGTATGCTACTTTAAAACCGATGGACAGAAAAAGTGTTGATGCATTACTTGAAAATATTTTAGTTGAACTTCCAAAACTATCTAAGAATCAATATTATTTATATATAAACAAGGCAGTTGTTCTTATTCAATTTAAACATTTTGATGATGCAATTAAATGTTTAGATAAAGCTATAAAATTAAATCCAGAGGATATTTATCCTGTTCAACTTAAAGCCATACTTCTTTTTGATAATGGGGATATGGAAAACTCTTTAAAATTATTCAATAAAATAATTAATATTAATGAAAGAAACTATGTTGGACTAAAATATTTAGGTTATATTTCCCTTGAAATGGACAATGTTAAAGAGGCTATTGGCTATTTTAAACAAGCATTATCAGTTAATAATAAAGATCCTGAAATATGGAGACAATATTACTTTGCAATCGCATATTCAGGAAATCTAAATAAGGCCCTTGAAGTTAATAATGACGGATTAAAAATATTTCCAGATAATGAAATCTTATGGTATGATAGATTTCAATTGTTTGATAGCATTGGTGATCGGGGTAATGCTAAGGATTGCTTAAAAAGAATTGAAGAGATTAATCCTGACTTGTTTAAAGAATAATTAATTTTTTTTTAAAAATTTAATATTTAACTCTTTTCTATTTATCTTTTAGATTTTATTTTTTTTTCATTGATTTAAGGGAATTTTATTTTTATAACTTAATAAAATAAGATTTTATAATTGTCTGTTTTTAATTTAAACATATATCCTATATATTTTTTCCAGATTAATTTAGAAACTTTTTTTAAGTAAATTAGTTATATTTCTATTTATAAAAATCAATTTTTATTAAGGACAATATTTATGTTAAATTTTAATGAGAATCTTCAAAAAGCAAGGAAATCATATGAAGATGGAGAATATGATAAAGCTTTAAATCAATTTATTAATCTTTATAATGAAGATTGTGATAAAACTCAGATTTTACCTTATATTATTTTTTCTTATTTATATCAAGGAGACTTTGTTGGTCTTGTTAAATATTTTGAGGAATATGCTAATTTGGATATTTCAGATGAGGAGATTAAAAATTTTTTAAACACATCCTTCTCAATATTTAACAGTCTAAATATAAATGAATTTAGTTTAAATGTTAATAAGGCTCAGTTTTTAATCAAATTTGAATATTTTAAACCGGCTTTAAAATATTTGGATAATGCTTTAGCCATAAAATCAAAGGATGTTTATGTCTTAAACCTAAAAGCATTCTCATTATATAATTTGGGTCATTTTGATGATTCTTTAAAATTATTCTCAAAAGTCACTCGTATTGATAACTTAAATTATGAGGCATGGAAATTTAAAGCCCAGATTTTATATGTTGATGATGAGGATGAAAAGGCAATGAAAGCCTTTCAAAAAGCATTATCAATTGACTGTTCAGATATATTTGTATGGAGAGAATTTATATCCAGTTGTGTATTCTCAGGACATTTACGTAAAGCTATTAAAGAGTGTAATAATGCTTTAAAGATATTTCCAAATGATCTGGATCTACTTTTAGATAAGTTTGACATTTATATGCATGATGAGAATTTTAAACAGGCAAAGATTGTTGCTGATACTGTAGCCAGGGAATATCCCAATATAATTGACCAATATTTGGCAGGTGAAAATGATAAGTTAAATGATGATTTAATCAGTTTTGTTCTTGAAGGTAAACCATATAATGATGGAGATTATATTTTTGAAAGTAATTTCTTTGATGATTTAGATGATGTCGGGGAGGATGATTTTGATTTGGATTTTGATGATTTGGATTTAAATCAAATTTTCTTTGACTTTTTAAAATCTGCATTCATTAAGTCTGGAGACAATACTCCAATATTTTCAAAAGAGGGTAAGGAAATTAATATAAATATGAATGACATAATTAATCTATTCCTATTTGATGATACGATATTAAATAAAGAAGATAAGAATAATCTGTTGAATATACTATCTAAGGATAATGATCTTGAAGTACTTGACGGGAACAATCAAAAGATAGATGACTATATACATGAATATGAAAAAAACCTTCAAAATTTACTTGAAAATCTGGATGAAAACTCAGAGGAATTTGAGGAGATATTTAAGATCAAAACAATCTTTGATGATTGTAACTTCAATATTAAAGATGATTTAAAGAGGATTATATTTAAAGCCACGGTTCTATTTCAATATAAAAAATATCTGAATGCATACGCTTATCTATCTGAGGCAGATAAGATCGCTCCTAAAAACATTTATATTATACTTTTAAAATCTGCAATTCTTTTCTATCGGGGGAAATATGAGGATAGCCTAAGATATGCAAATATGGCTTTGATTATTGATAAATATAATTACTTTGGATGGGTTTTTAAGGCATTTAACCATATTTATCTGGAGGATATGTTTAATGCATTACAATCATTTAATGTGGCTTTATCAATAGATAATAAGGAAAAATCTTTATGGAGGATGTATTATCTATCAGTAATGTATATTGGCAACATGGATTTGGCTATCAAATTAAATCATAAAGCTTTGGAGATATTTCCAGATGATTCTCAACTATGGTCTGATAGATCATTAATAATTAAAAACTTTGATAAAGATAATGATGATTTAAAAGATGATAAAGTATTAGATATTGATTTTAACTCTAAAAAGGATGCTATAGGTGAAGATATTAATCTAAGTCCTCAGGACTATATTGATTATGATTATTTTGATAATTTGGTAAATATAATCTTCAATAAATTCACTGTTAAAACTAGTTAAATCTGATTTAACTGTTTAATGTCATTTCATTTCATTTATTTTTTTATAAAATACTTTAATTACTCTTTTTGAATATTATCGTAATGATTTGATGGATTTTAATCTAAATTACTTCTATAATTTTTTTTATTTATTTTCATGTTTCAATATTGATGGTAAAATTATTTATTTAATTATAAACTTATTCTAATAAGGTAATAAATTTTTTAAATTTGTATTTTTTCAATTTTTATTTTAGATAAATTATATTAAAGGTAGGGCAAATATGGTAGATTTAAAAGAAGATTTCAATAAAGCTAATGATTTATTAACTGAAGGTAAATTAGACGAATCTTTAAAAATATTTCAGGATTTATATGATAAGGATTATGAAAAAACAGATGTATTATATAATATGATTAATATTTACCTTCAAAAACAGGATTTTAGAAATGCTGGAAAACACTGTGATTTATATCTTCAGATTAATCCTGATGATTTACAGATATTGTCTATTAAATGTTCCTGTTTAATAAATATCAAAAAGTATAATGACGGTCTTGATTTAACGGATAAAATGTTGGACTTGGATCCAACAAATGTACAGGCTTATTTAATGAAACTATCTATATATGAATCATTAAATCAGGTAGATGAAGGAACTCAATTAATTGAAAATCTTAAAAATAATGATAGGGATACCTTCAGCCAATTGGAAACTATTTGTAATGCAATGTTTAATGAAGAGGACAATCCTATTAATCATTTTTCAAATAATGATTTAAAATTGAGTAATAATGAGGTTAATTCATTCTTATATGATTTGATTCGATATGATGATGAAAATGATGAGATTAAATCTATTTTAAACATGGTTTCAAGTGATATAACAAATAATAATTTGGATATGGGACTTTCAGCTTTGGATGAGATTCTATATAAATATCCTAATAATATTCCTTCCTTATTATTTAAGTCAGCTATTTTAGTTAATTTAAATAACTATGATGATGCTTTAGAAAATGTTAATAAAGTTCTAGCTTTAACTAAAACCGATCCGTCTGTATGGGGTATGAGAGGAATTGTTCAGCTTGATTTAAAAAACTATAATAATGCTCAAAGATCATTTAAAAAGGCAATTGATTTAGATGATTCCATTGTGGAATTCTGGAGATATTATGCATATTCAATGATTTATTCTAATAAATTTGATAAAGTTTTAGAAATAAATGAAAAGGCATTAAAGCTATTTCCAGATAATGAAGATTTAAAAGAGGATCATGAAAAAATCTTAGATGAACTTGAAAAAATAGATATGGATTCATTTAACAAGGAGAATATGGTATTCATGTAAAATATTTTATTTTACCTATTAAATAAATATTATACTATTTTATTTTATTTAAAAATTAAAATACATTATTTATCTTGGATGTTTCTTGGAAATAAAAATAAATATTCTATAAACGTTTTTTATTTGAGTATTCTATTAAGATATTTCCATTTATTCGTTTTTAGAAAAACTTCGTTTGAAGTAAAATTTTTAATTTTTAAACTTCTTAAAAATTTTATATAAATAAAATTTTAAATTTTAAAAGTATATTATTGAATAATTATAAAAATATAATAAACCTATCATGGGGATATTATGTCTGATTTCGAGGAAGAGTTAAGTAAAGCAAAAGAGTTTTATTCTAATATGGAATTCCATTCTGCTTTGGATATTTATAAAAAGCTTTATAATGAGAATCCAAATAATATAACTGTTATTAACAATTTAGTTTCAACTTATATTAAAATTTTTGATTATAATCAAGCTATTAAATATGCTAATATCTATTTGGATATAAATCCGAATAATATAAATGTTTTGTTCTCAAAAACCGTGGCTTTGATTAATCTCAAACGTTTTGATGAGGCTTTGGAGGCAATTGATAGAGTTATACATATTGCACCTTTGGATTTAAATGCTTATACATTTAAATATAAGATATTGAATGCTTTGAATATGGAAGAGGAAAAAAGGGTTTTCTTTAGAGATTTAAAAAACTTCAGTCCACGTACTTTTACACGTTTGATGATTGTTTTAGGTTTTCTTAAGGAACAAGGTGATGATATTACTTTAAGGGAATTTGATAATATGTCTGAGGCTAAGATAAATAAAATGTCTAAAGAAATTGTAAATGATTTTTCCTTTTTATATGAGGATATCAAGAATCCTTTTGTGGAATATAGACAGAATTTATTTATCACAATTCTTGAAAACCTTGCCTGCAAAAATCCTAATCTTCAGGAAATTCTTGATTTAATGGTTGATGATGACTATGAAGGCGCATTAGATGAGGTTAATCATCAGATTACAGTTAGTTTTGATGATGATGAGTGTATAAATGAGGATATGGACTTAAATAAAGATAGTGTATACTGTAAAAAGAATAAAAATTTACTTATTTTTAAATCAGTAATATTATTCAATTTAAATGATGAGAAAGATGCGTTTAATATAATAAATAATCTTTTGGATATTGATAACAGTTCATTTGAGATTTTATCTATACGGGCTATAATACAAGCTAGTCTTGGAAATTATAATAATGCTTCCAGATCTTTTAAAAAAGCTTTAAATATAAATGATGAGAATCTTGATTTATGGGTATTATATATTTACTCACTTGTATTGAATGATAATTTGGATAAGGCAATTGAAGAAAATGAGCATGCATTAGAATCAATACCTGATAGCGATATTTTAAAAGCTAATCTTGAAAATATTAAAAATGATATGGAAAATGATGAGGTATCTGATTAAAGTATTAAACATTTGACAAATTTTAAATAAACACATTTTTAGAAGGTAAAGTTTTATGGAAATTTTATTAGAAAAATACCATCACGCTAATTCATTGTTAAAGAAGGGAAAGATAGATAAAGCTGTAAATATTTATCTGGAATTATTGGATAAAGATTTTAGAAAAAAAGAGGTTTTAGAGAAATTAGTATGGTTATATTTTGAAAACTATGATTTTGATAATGCTGAGAAATATATTGATTTATATTTGGAGGAAAATCCTATAAGTGTTGATGTTTTATCTGCTAAAGTTTGTATTTTATTTAAAAACAAGGAATTTTCAGAAGCTTTAACAATATGTAATAAGATGATTGAAATAGATTCAGAATCCCAGATTGCATATTCATTTAAATTATCCCTTCTTGAGGTATTGGGAAGAAATTCTGAAAGGGAAAGAATTATTAACTTCTTAAAAAAGGATAAACCTGAAATATATAAGAATATTAATTATTTTGATGGTAATCAGAAGAAATTGGATAATAATAATTCCAATTTACAGGATTTCTATAATGGTGTTGAAAGCCAAATTGAAACGTCCGATGATAGAATTAAAGAGTTTTTTAATAGGAAATATCTTGAGATTACAAGGGATAGTGAGGATTTAACCCTCTATAATTTTTTAATTTCTGATAAAAATGAAACAGATAATAAGGAATTTAATGCGTTGCTTAAGAATTCACAGAAATATTTCGATGAGGGCAATTTTCCAAAATCATTAGAATATATTAGCTGGGCATTGGAATTTTATCCAAACAATATAGAGGCATTACTTTTTAAAGCATTAATCTATATTAATGTTGGAGATTTTGATAAGGCTTTAACCACTGTCGATTCAATTCTCGAGTTAAATAGGAGAAATGTATCCAGTTTACTACTTAAGGGATTAATATATATCTATACTAAACAGTATAATAGGGCACAGATTATCTTTAAACAATTATTGAATGATCATGATAATGATGTTACTTTATGGCGTTTCTATTATATGTCCGTTGCAATAACTGGTGACTATTTAAGGGCATTACAAATTAACTATGATGCTATATCCAAATTCCAGGATAATAAATCTTTATGGAAGGATTATCACTATTTTGAAACTAAAGTTGATAAGATTGAAAAACAGAATTTAAGAGAATCCTTTGATAAAAGCTATAAAAAGGGTTCCAATTTTAAAAATTCAACCTTAGACGATTTTTTTTAGTTTAATCCTATTATTTTTATTCTTATTCTTATTCTTGAAAAGTGGTAGTTGATATTATTAAAAGATTAAAAAAATAAAAGATTAAAAGATTTTATTTCTTTGGTTTAATAGTTGCTAACCCTATTGAAGATAAATTTAATAATAACATTATCTGTCTGGATAGAATTTACCTCTTTTTTTTTTAAAACTTACTTGTATTATTAGACTTGATTCTTTCTTTGATATTTTAGAGAGAATTTCTATTAAGTTTTTTTTTAAATAGATTAAGATGAACTAAAGAAATTTAATATGCTTTTTTTAAAACATAAGAAAATACTTTATATGATAAATATTATAATATTAATAAATTGTAGTTTAATTTAATCATTAATAATTTGGAGTATTGTATTTATGCCTAATCTAGATAATATTTTTAATCAAAACTCTTCAGGTAGTGAGGAGACTGTTGAAAATAATACTCGGGATAATAAAGATTATTCAAATGAAAATATTGATGATTATGTCTTAAATTTACAAACCGATTTGAAATTGAAAAATAAGATCTATTACATTTTTAAGGAATTGGAAGAAGAGTATGATGATGAATTTGATTTAAATATTGAAAAATCCAAGGTTTTTGCAGATATTGAAAAATATGAAGAGGCTATAGTTTATTTAGACAATGCTTTAAAAATTAAAAGTGATAAAAAAATCCTGTTTTTAAAAGCCAGATATTTGCATGAACTTAAAAATGATGAAGAATCTTTAAAAATTGTTAATATGATTTTAGATAAAGATCCTGATTGTTATGATGCTTTAAAATTAAAAGTTTCCCTTTTATGTTCACTTAAAAAATATGATGAATCTGAGATAATATTTAACAAAGCAACTTCAATCAATCCTGAGGATATGGATATTTGGCAATTGTATGCTGATGAGTTTGATGCAATATCAGACTATGATAAGGCATTAGAGATAAATAGTAATGCATTAGATTTGTTTCCAGATAATCTGGATTTGTTATATGACAGACGTTATTATTTAATAAACAACGATGCCGATGAATCTACAATTAATCAATTAAACAATAAAATAAATAATCAAGAGCCAGACCTTCCGGAAGATTATGGTTTAAGTTCAACTATTATCTTATCAGATATGGATGATGATAAGGATAATGTGCCAATTACAGAACTTGAGGATAATCAGAACCAATCATTGGATGACTTTATTGTAAGTGGTCCTAAACACTTGGAGGACAGTGATAGCGAAAGTTCTGATGATAATGATATTTTCGATATAGATTCTGAGGATAAACATTTTGATGATGAGGAAAATGTAGATAATCTGGATTATGATGCTGAAGCTGAAGAAGATTCAAATGATGAACATATTGATTATAAAACTAAAACTAAAGAAGTAACATTAGATAGTTTTTTTAATTAGATAACTATCCTTATATTTTTTTTAAATTTTAATAGGACTTCTATAATTTCTAACTGTTTTTAAAATTTTATTGAATAAGTTTATTAGTTATAAATATAATATTATATTTAATATTTTAATGAGCTATTTTTTTAATTTCTAACTTTTTTTAAAATTTTATTAAATAAGTTTATTAATCATAAATATAATATTATATCAAATACAATTTTAATCTTAACAAATCAATTATTATCTTTTAATTTTTAATTTTTATTTGATTATATGAGTAATGGAGGCAATATTATGTCTAGTCTAGATGAAAAATTTGAAAAAGCATATGATAATTATGAAAATCACCAAATCGATGAAGCTTTAAAATTATTTGAAGAATTGTTTGAAGAGGAATATGATTTGGAGAAAATCATTCCACCAATGATTGATTTATATCTTGCAACAGATGATTTAGAAAAGGGAGAGGAATGTGTAGATATATTGCTTAAAGACGATTCTG
Organism: Methanobrevibacter boviskoreani JH1; assembly: GCF_000320505.1. NCBI lineage: Archaea > Methanobacteriati > Methanobacteriota > Methanobacteria > Methanobacteriales > Methanobacteriaceae > Methanobrevibacter > Methanobrevibacter boviskoreani. Next base: position 35,490 of record NZ_BAGX02000016.1, on the reverse strand, counting down.
AGAATTTGGAAGCATTATCTATTAAATCTTATATTTTAACCCATATGGAAAAATTTGAAGATGCATTAGAGTATGCAGAAAAAATCATAGAACTTGATCCAAATGTTGAGGAGGGATACCTCCTTAAGATATCTATTTATCATCTTCAAAATAGGACTGAGGATATAAATAATTATGTGGATGAACTTGTTGAGGAAAGACCTGAAGTAATTGATGGAATTAAAGAATTTACAGGTTTAGGTCCTGAAGATTTAAAAACAGGTATTGTTCCGGAATTTGATGATGAGGTTGAGGAACACGACCATAGTGAATGTGACCATGACCATCATCACCATCATCATGATGACGAATGTGAACATTATGATGAACACCATGGTCCAAACAGTGATGATGATTATGAATGTGAGCATCCCGAACTTCATGAACACGACCATGCCCATGACCATCAAGAGCCTATGGATGAGGAAACAATAAATAACATGCTTAAAGAAATCTATGAAGAGGTTGATGCAAATACTGATGATGAAGTGGAACGTAATCTCTATAAAGCAAATGGTGCAGCACAATTTTCAAGATTTGAAGAATCATTAGATTTTATTGATGAAGCTTTAAAAATTGATGATAAAAACATGGATGCACTTCTTTTAAAGTCTGCCATATTATTCAATCTTACAAAATTTGATGAGGCATTAACTACTATTGATAATGTAATTGAATTATATCCGGATAATACCGATGCATTAACTTTTAAAGGATTTGTTTATCTTAATTTAGGTGATTTTAAAGAGGCGGAAAATTCATTTAAAGCAGCTTTGGATTTAGATGATGATGACTTTGAAGTATGGAGGCAATATTCATTTGCGGTTGCATCCGGTGGAGACATGAATAGGGCAATTGGTATTAATCAGAAGGCCCTTAAAAAATTCCCAGAAGAGTCTGATCTATGGTATGATAGATATAACTTCCTAAACCAAATTGACTCTAAAGCTAAAGCTCAGGAGGCTTTGGATAAATGTTTAGAATTAAATCCTAATCAATTAGATTATCAGGGAAACCCTGTATCCAGTGATAATTCTGATGAAACTGAGGAAGAATCAGATTTTGGTGATTTTGGTGATAATGATCAATTTGATTTAAACAATATGGATTTAAACAATGTAAATCCTGAAGATATTGAATTATCTCCAGAAGAAGAAAGATTATTTACATTATTATCTGAAAATGGCTATGATTCACAGAAAGCTACAAATTTAGTTTTATCTTCTTATCAAGAGGTAATGTCTCAGAATTTAAATGTTTCCGATGAAGAAGAGCTATTTAAAAAAGTAGTGGATCTTGTTGAAAAGAAGATTCATAATGGTGATATCTAGATAAAAAGATTATCTTCTTTTTATAAGATTCTTATTTTTTTATTTTTAAAGGGTTTTTATAATAGTTAATTTTTTTTATTTTTTTTAGATGTTTTTTTATTTTAAAAGGGTTTTTATAATCGTTTTTTTTAAATTAAATGTTAAATACTTTTTTTGCATTGTTAGTTGTTATTTTATCGACTTCTTCCAGGTCGATATTTTGTATTTCAGCTATTTTTTTAGCACCTCTTAAAACATATGCAGGTTCATTTCTCTCTTCTTTAGTAAGTCCTAAAAACGGACTATCTGTTTCTGTTAACATATATTCAACAGGTATTTTTGCTGCTAAATCCTGATGATGTTTTGAATAACAAACCATAGTTGAAAATGACATAAAATAATTGTCATGTTCCATTATTCTTTTTGCGGTTTTTAAACTACCACTAAAACAATGGAATACTACATATGGAATATTATCGTATTCATTAACAATGTTTAATCCTTTTTTATCACAGTCCCTTACATGTAGAAGTAAAGGTTTTTTGTATTCATCTGCAATTTCTACAAAAGATATGAAGTTTTCCCTCTGTTTTTGACGTGAGGCTTTGTCCCTTACAAAATAGTAATCCATTCCAACTTCACCAATAGCAACACAGTTATTAATATTGTCTATTAAAAATTCCTGAAATTCCTTAATCTCCTCTTTAGTTTTTTCATGGGATGATACTGGTGAAAATCCTAAACTAGGATATATAAAATCAGGATATTTTTTAGCTAATTCTAAAATTTTTAGACCTGTTGCTTTATTAATTCCAGAGTCAACAATGGAATCTAATACATTTTGGGCTCTATCAATAACATCCTTTCGGTCTTTATCATACTCTTCAAAATCTATATGGCAATGTGTATCAATCATGGAAGTCACTTATAAAAATAATTTTTAAAAAAATAGTGTTAAGATTTAAATAAAATAAATCTTTATAATAAAAAAATAAAAGGAATTTAGGTACCAAAACGTCTGTCTCTTGCTTGGTAATCTCTAATTGCTCTTAAAAAATCAGTTTTTCTAAATTCTGGCCATAAACTGTCACAGAAATATAATTCGGAATATGATGATTGCCATAGTAAGAAACCACTTAATCTTTCCTCACCACTAGTACGGATTATTAAATTAGGATCCTCAAGTCCTCCTGTATAAAGGTTTTTACCAATTATCTCTTCATTAACATCATCGATGGATAGTTTACCTTCTTCAATTTCTTTATACACTTTTTTAACAGCATCGACAATCTCAAGTCTGCCGTCATATCCAATTGCTAAGTTAAATAATCTGTCTTTATAATCCTTGGTTGATTCCTCAGCTTCCTTTATTGCATCTTTAACATCATCCGGTAAAAGGTCGGTTCTGCCAACAACTTGAACTTTCACATGATTTCTATGTATTTTTTCATTAGTAGTTAATCTTTTAAAGTTTTTAACAAATAAATCCATTAATCCGTCTACTTCATGTTTTGATCTATTAAAATTCTCAGTAGAAAAAGCATAAACGGTAATAATTTTAATGCCTAAATCGATAGTCCAGTCTAACACTTTTTCTAATGTATCTACTCCTTTTTCATGCCCTTTGATTACATCCATATTTCCCTGAATTTTACTATATCTACGATTGCCATCCATTATAATAGCAATATGCTTGGGCATTTTATTAGGGTCTAAGTGTTTCATAATATACCATTCGTATATTCTATAAAAAAATTGAGCCACCATTTTATCCCTTTTTTTCTCTTTTTAAATTTGAATAAATATTTTAATTCCCCAAAAAATATATCAAATTTTCATAAATTTATATTATAATAATATATTTATTTATTTATTTTATAATATAGTTAACTACTGATTTATAAATTAAATGTTTAGTTTTAAAAAATATTTTTTTTTAAAAAAAAAGGAAGTAGATTAAGATATTAGTTTTCTTTTTTATTTTCCGCAAGCCGAGCTGCAAATTTAAGAATCCTTACATATCCCTCTGTTGTCTGATCTCTACTTGTATCAATATAAAAATCATCTATTCCCAAGGTTATACCGCCATAACTAGGCCAATTACATAATAAAACCAAAATTCTAAATATATAATTTCCAATAATTCCATTAGGTGCTAACAGAATATTATTATTCTCTTTAATTGCTTTTTCAATGAGAATATAATAATTTTTAATTGTTGTGTTATTGAATCTTTCATCCTTTGAAAATTCAGATTTTAACCTTTTCTCAATTAATTGGCTTTCTTTTAAGGTTTTATCTATTTCTTTTGTACGATTAAAATCATCACTTCTTCCACCTGAGAGTATTGCTATTTTTGGTTCTTTGTTGATTTTAAGTAGAAATTCACATCCCTGTTCTACAAGTGTAATCTTATCTTCAATACTTTGACCTTCATCAATGCCGACAGGTAGAATTAAAAATTCATGGTCTTTAGAATGAATATATGTTCCACGGTTAATTTTTAAGGAGGGATTCTCAGATTTTAAACTTTTAATAACATTAGAGGCAGCAAGGGATCCCCTTATAACTGCATCAACATCCTTATTTTTAATAGCATCAATTAATTCCCTTTCATTTTCTACAAGATTGACCTCAATATTGTCATCTTGGTTTACAATTTCAGATGCTTTAATTATATTTCTGTTTTTTCCTAAACCTGCTGTAATCTTTATCATTATGTTATTATTATTTGAATAAATTAATAAATATATTTATTAATAAGTTAATTTCTTAAGTCTTGAAAGTATATCAGTGATTTTTTCTAGTTTATTCTATTTTATTTAATTTTCAGTTGACTTTTGAATTTTTTTTAATTCAATTCTATTAAATTTCTTTATTTATTTTAATAAAAAACTCTTATAAGGGTTTATATTCAAGTTTAACTAAATTTATTCCTTTTTTTTTATTTAAATTTATAGATTAAATATTTTAATAAGATTTTCATTTTTTTATAATTATTTATTTAATATTTTATACTATAACAATGTTATTTATAAGAAAATCCATTAATATTATATGTTAAAAAAAATATATAATCTATAGAATTAAATTATTTAAGGAATATATCTAATTTTTTATAAATTTAGATTATTATAGATAATTTGAATCTATAATTAAAGTGAGTTTTATGAGACGAACAAAGAAGTTGGTTATTGCAATTCTATTTGTAATACTTGTAGGATTGGTTGCAAATTATGCAGGTACTTATATATATCATGTGGGTACCTCACAAGGAGAGTTAGCACAAGGAGATAAAAACATATTGATTTGTGCAATTGATGAAAGCGAAAAACGTCCAGGAATGGGGGCATGTGATATGGCTTTCATTGTTCATTTACATAATGGTTCAATTGTTAATTACACAGCTGTATATCCACATGGTATGACTCACCCAACTAAAGCAGAGCCAGCAGAAGCTCAAGCTCAAGGAGCAGGTTCTAAACTCCTACTTCATGATTCTTTCTGGGAAAATAATACAGATCAATCAATGCAGAATGCTAAAGAGATTGTAGAGTATAATACTAATGTTTCAATAGATGCTGTTGTTGCTGTGAATAGTGAAGCTATGACTGCGATAATTGATTCAGCAGGACCTTTAGTTGTTGATGGTAAAACTATTAATAGTAGTGCTATCGATGTTGTTCGTGAAGAGCAATACACTAATAAAAACTCTAGGGGAAGCTCTGTAATGATGTTAGTTAAAGCTGTTGCTAATGCAACAAATGATCCTGGTAAAAAAATGAATATGGTTAACACAGCTTTGAATCAATATAATAAAGGAAATATAGTAATGACTCCTAAAGGTGCATTTACTAGTTTATTATATACCAAAGGAATAAATGCATTATTATAAATAATGTATTTTTCTTTTTTTATTATTAACTCTCTTTAAATAATTTAATTTCATTATTCTTTTTTTTATTTAATATTTTCAATGTTTTAAACTCCTTTTAAAAGTAAATGTTCTTCTTTTATAAAAAAATTTTATTGATTTTTAAGTAATTAGAAATATTTTTAAAATTAGTGGTTTTCATTTAATTATTTAAAAAGATTCAATAATATAATAATATATAATTATTAAAAATTACATAGTATAATTATAATAAATTAATTAAACCAATTAAACTTATTTTAAATTATTATTAAATGATTAGTGATATAATGGATGTAATTAAGTATGATGATAGTCAACTTGAAGATATTATAAAAAGATCTGAAGAAGATGTTAATAATGTTCTTGGTACTGTAAGTGATATCTTGGTTGATATTAAAGAAAATAAAGACAAAGCTATCTTAGGTTACACTGAAAAATTCGATGGTGTTAAACTAGGTGATATGAAGGTTTCTAAAGAGGAAATTGAAGAGGCTTATAATAATATTGATGATGATCTTATAGATGCTCTAAAAAGTGCGTCAGCCAATATTGAAAAATTCCATAAGGCTGAAATTCCAAAAGAATGGGATATGGAAGTAATTGATGGGATTAAAGCAGGCCAAATCATAAGACCCCTTGAAACCGTTGGTTGTTATATTCCCGGTGGAAGGGCTGCATACCCCTCAACTATTTTAATGACTGTAATTCCTGCTAAGATTGCAGGTGTTAAAAAGATTGTTTGTTGTACACCCCCTGGAAAGGACGGTAAAGTTATGGATGCAATTTTAGTTGCAAGTGATATTGCAGGAGCAGATGAAATATATAAGGTTGGTGGAGCACAGGCTATTGGTGCAATGGCATATGGTTCAGAAACTGTTCCCAAAGTCGATAAGATAGTAGGCCCTGGAAATATATTTGTAACAGCCGCTAAAAAATTGGTTTATGGAAATGTGGATATTGAATTTCCGGCAGGTCCGTCAGAGTTGCTTATATTGGCTGATGAAACTGATGATGCGGAATTTATTGCATATGATTTCTTATCACAAGCAGAACATGATCCCAATGCAGCTTGTATATTTGTAACACCTAATGAAGAATTAGCAGATGAGGTAGCAGTTGAAATTGATAAGAAAACTAAAGAGGCAGTACGCCGTGAGATTATTGAATCATCTATTGAAAAAAGGGGAAGGATTGTACTTGTTAAAGATTTAGATGAGGGAATATATCTAACAAATAAATATGCTCCGGAGCATTTAATTATTTCAACTAAGGATAATGATTACACATTAAGTAAAATAAACAATGCAGGTTCCATATTTTTAGGTAATTATTCACCTGTGGCATGTGGGGATTATGGTTCTGGAACAAACCATGTACTTCCAACTGGTGGTGGTGCAAGAATGTATTCTGGATTGTCCACTGAGGATTTCCTTAAAAAACCTACTGTACAGGAAGTTTCAAAAGAAGGTTTGAATGTTCTTAAAGAGACTATTATTCCTATTGCAGAATATGAAGGTTTCTTTGCACATGCTGACTCTGTAAAGGTAAGATTTAGGGAAGATAAAAACTAGTTATTCTTAATTATTTAAGGTGATATTATGCCATCTAACTCAGAGAATATACTTGAGCAGATAGAGGAGATTTCAGAAAAAATCACTGAAACAAATAAGTTTACAAGATCTCAGAAAGGACTTGTTGATGACATTACAAGAGCGATTGAATATGAGGAAGAAAATGAATTTGAAAATTTAATCTCCAATGTTGAAGATGATGATGTTTTCATTAAAACCTCAGAGGATTATAAAAAGATTAAGAATGATTTAGATAAACTTAATAAACTTAATCTTGAACAAGTTAAGGTTTTAAATGAGATTAAAGGTCTTATCTTAAAGAGTTTAAACTAAAATTCATTATAATTCTATTTTTTTTTAAAATTTTTTATTAAGATATCTTTTTTATTTTATCATATTTTAAGTATTTATTTAATGTATGAATTTGGGTTTTGGTCAAATCTTAAGGAGAAATAGTATTAGGGTTTAAAATCTTTTATTTTTCAAACTTGATATTTTAAAAAAAGAGTAGATAATTGATTACAATTATCTAATAAAATTGGTTCTTACTTCTTTTTCATGTTCTGGTTTTTCAACTTTATCAAAAGCATTTAACATCCAAGCCATGTTTCTTGCAAGTGTTCTCATGGTTTGAACTCCTTCCTTATCCTGTCTAACCTCTTCAGGGGTGTTACCATGAACAGCATTCCAGTATTGACTTGGTACAATTGGCATGTTTCTAATAGTAAAGTATTTATTTAATCTATCAAAACTTGCAGTTGAACCTGAACGTCTACAACTTACAATACCCGCTCCAGGTTTATTTGCAAATTTGCCTAAATCATGGTAGAAAACCCTATCAAGTATTGCACATAATGCACCATTAGGCCCTGCAAAGTAAACTGGTGAGCCTACAATAATTCCATCACATTCAAGTAATGCTTTCTTAATATCATTAGTACAATCATCTGTAAAGTTACACAATCCGTCTTCAAGGCATTTTTCACATGCAACACAACCACGGACCTGTCTGTTTCTAATCCAGATTTTTTCAGTATCAATATCATATTTGGCTAGCTCTTCACTAATGATTGTTAAAGCTTCATTTGTACATCCATCCCTATGTGGACTTCCATTTACAAGTAATACCTTCATATTATCACCTAAAATCTAAAAATATATAAATTTAAAATTCTTTTTTATATAATTATATATTTATATTTATGAATATTTAAAATTTTTAACATTTTAAATCGATTGAAAGCATTATTAAAATATAAAGTTTATTAATTAAAAATTATATAAATACTGATGTATGAAATACTTCTTAAAAAATTATTGAAATTTTAAATCTTAAATTTGTTTGAAACAATAATTAAGCTATTTTGTTTATAGAAAGAGATTTTTATTAAATATAATTTTTTATATTTCTTACTCTTATTATTTTTTTTATTATAGAGGTGAATTAAGTGGAATACTTATTAAGAGACTTAAGAAGAACTCATTATACTAAAGATGTTACCACTGATGTAATAGGTCAGGATGTAACTATTATGGGATGGGTTCATGAAATTCGTGATTTAGGTGGAATTATTTTCTTACTTATTCGTGATTTCAAAGGTATGATACAGGTTACTGCACCTAGTAAAAAAGTATCTGCTGAAATCTTGGAAGATATTAGAGCTCTTAGAAAAGAATCAGTAGTTGCAGTTAAAGGTACTGTACAAGACTCTAATAAAGCACCAAATGGTGTAGAAATTATACCATCCGAAATTACAGTATTAAATATGGCTGATCAACCATTGCCAATGGATCCAACTGAAAAGGTTAAAGCTGAAATCGATACTAGATTAAATTCCAGATTCTTAGATTTAAGAAAACCTGGTGTAAGTGCAATATTTAAGATTAAAAATCAAATGTTTAAATCTGTACGTGAATACTTTGCAGATAATGATATAATTGAGATTCATACTCCTAAACTTGTAGCATCAGCTACTGAAGGAGGAACTGAACTTTTCCCAATTACTTATTTTGAAAGAGAGGCATTCTTAGGACAATCACCACAATTATACAAACAAATGATGATGTCTGCTGGATTTGATAAAGTATTTGAAATTGGTCAAATATTCAGGGCAGAAGAGCATGATACTCTAAGACATTTAAACGAGGCAATTTCTATAGATATGGAAGCATCTTTCATGGATGATGAAGATGTAATGAAAATGTTAAATGAAATGTTAGTTAAAGTTATTGCTGATGTAAATGAATATCGCTCTGAGGAATTAAATACTTTAGAACATAAAATAGAGGTACCTCAAGGTAAGTTTGAAGTAATCGATTATGATGAAGCTGTGGACCTTGTTAACTCCCGTGGAGTTGAAATGGAATATGGTGAGGATTTATCCCGTGAAGGTGAAAAGGTTTTAGGAGATGCAATGGATGATTTCTATTTCTTAACCGGATGGCCTACTGCAATTAAACCATTCTATGTAATGCCTTATGAAAACAAACCTGAAAAATCCCATGCTTTCGATTTAATGTATAAGAATCTTGAATTATCTTCAGGAGCAACCCGTATCCACCAATATGATCTTTTACTTAATCAATTAATAGCTAAAGATTTAAATCCTGAATCATTTGAAGCATACTTAAAGGCATTTAAATATGGTATGCCTCCTCACGCAGGATGGGGTCTTGGTGCAGACAGAGTAAACATGGTTTTAACTGGTGTTGAAAACATTAGGGAAACTGTACTCTTCCCAAGAGACAGACATCGATTAACTCCTTAGGTTTAAAACCTAAGGTTTATTTTTTACTATTTTTTATTATTTTTATTTTTCAATTTAGTCTTGCTGTTTTTTTAGTGTAATCTTTAATGTAATTGCTGTTTTATGAATCTTTTCACTTTTTAGAGGAACCTGTTTTTATATTATAAACTCTAATTTTTAAATTATGTTTTAATATTATGAGGAACATAGTAATCTTATGGTCTATGATATTGTTATTATTGGGGGAGGAGCTAGTGGGATGATGTGTGCAATTAGTGCTGCTCAAACATCACCTGGAACTAATATAGTTCTTCTTGAGAAAAATGATCGATTAGGTCGTAAATTAGCTATTACTGGTCATGGACGTTGTAATATAACAAACTCCGCTCCCCTTAGAGAAACTCTTAACAAATATGGCAAGAAGGAAAGTAAATTCTTAAAACACTCTTTTTACAATTTAAAAAATGAGGATTTACTTAATATTTTTAGAGAAAAAGGTTTGGAGTTTAAAGTTGAGGGGAATAATAGGGTTTTTCCAATAACTGAAAAATCACAGTCAGTAATAAATGTATTAAAATCATATTTATCTGATTTAAATGTGGAAATCAAATTAAACTTTGATGTTGAATCTGTTGAAAAGGATTCTGATTTATTTTTAATTAAATCCAAGGATAATGTTATTAAATCTAGAAGTCTTGTTTTAGCTACTGGCGGTCTAACCTATCCGAATACCGGCTCAACAGGTGATGGTTATAGATTTGCAAGTAATTTATCACACCATATATCTGCAATAAAACCTGCTGCCTGTGGTTTTATAATCAATGATAATAATTTAATCAAGCTTAAAGGATTAAGCTTTGAAAATTTAAAGGTATCTTTTAGGGATATGTCCGGTAAAAATATTGAAAGATGTGGGGATATGCTTATATCTCATAATGGTCTTACAGGACCTGTAATAATTAATCTTAGTAATGAACTTATGAATAATCAGGATTTTGATATGTTGAATGGTATTAAAGACTTTAAAAAAACTGATATCTTCATTGATTTTGCTCCGGATTCAAACAGGGAAGAGCTTAAAAATGGTATAATCAATACCCAAGATAATAAGAAAGAGATACATAATTATTTAAATAATTATCTTCCAAATAATTTCTCCAAATACTTTTTGGATACTATTGGTGTGGATAGAACAGTAACTTTAAGTAATTTATCAAAAAAGGATAGAAATAAAATAATTGAAGGATTGAAAAGTTTTAAATTAACTGTTGATAATATAGCTATTAAAAGTGCATATATTACTCTTGGAGGTATTGAATTAGACGAGATTAATCCGAAAACTCTTGAATCTAAATTGGTTGATGGTTTATATTTTGCAGGGGAAATCTTAGATGTCTGTGGACCGACTGGAGGATATAATTTAATGATTGCATTTACAACTGCCTATCTTGCAGGCCAATCAGTAGCCAGATCAGTAAATTCTTAGTTAAGATTTTAAGTGTTTTTTTTTAAATTTTTATAAACTAAATATTATGGCAATTATCTAATTTAATAATTTAATTAATTATAAAAACTAATAGAACATATATAATTATATTATATAGGTGAAATAATGGAAACTTATGCAATAGAATATATTTTTAATCATATTCACAGATTATATTCAGAAAATCCAAAAGGAGATTATGGTTATATAAAAATATATCTTAAAAGTAAAATGAGTATTAAAACTCATATTAAAGATATAGTATATGATGAACTAGATAAAGGAATTATTTTTATTAAATATGAGAATAATGAAGAATTCGGGGAATTTATTTCAACTGAAGATATTATTAAAATTAGACATGTAAGTCCATGAAGATGTGATAACAATGTTTATGGGAGCATCTACAGATCAGGGTATGGATATAGCAACGAAAAGTAGGGATATTATACGTTCATTAATAGGTGATGATATTAAAGATTTAAATCCTGCAGAAAGGGATATTGTTGAACGTATTGTACATTCCACTGCAGATCCGGAATATGCTAAATTGGTATCAATTAGTCAGGATTTTGTTGAGGTTAGTCTTAAGTCCTTAAAAAAACATGAGGATATTCTAACTGATATCAATATGGTTAAAGCGGGAATTACCCAGTATGACGGTGAGGTATATTCCTATATTAAAGATGAGAATGTTAAAGAATATGCCAAAGATAAGGGTATTACAAGAGCGGCTGCTGCAATGGAGTATGCCGCAAAAGAAGGTTTTGAGGGTATAATTGTTATTGGTAATGCTCCAACTTCCTTATTTAAATCTATTGAACTTGTAGAATCTGGCAAGCTAAACGCAAGGTCTATAGTTGGTGTTCCTGTAGGATTCGTGAAGGCAGCTGATTCAAAGGAAGCCCTTTCAAAATCAAATATTCCTCATGTAATCACCCGTGGACCTAAAGGAGGTACACCAATTGCCGTTGCATGTGTAAACAGTTTAATTTCAACTTTAAAAAATGAGAATTATTATCAAAGATAGTTAGTTTGTGATAAAATGATGACTTCAAAAGAAATGTTTATTATATCAAAAGATTATATTCCTGGAGGGGTTTCATCTCCAGTAAGAGCATATGAACCTTATCCTTTCTTTGTTAAAAAGGGACATGGTTCTAGAATTTATGATGTGGATGGAAACGAATATATTGACCATTGTCTTGCATATGGGCCATTAGTTCTCGGTCATGCAAATGAGAAAATCACCCATACAATTTCACATCAATTAAAGTTAGGTACTGCATATGGGGCACCAACCGAGGCTGAGATTAAACTTGCAAAAGAAGTTGTAAATAGGGTTCCATGTGCTGAAATGGTAAGATTCTGTAATTCCGGTACAGAGGCAACAATGGGGGCAATTAGACTTGCAAGAGGTTTTACAGGTAAAAATAAAATAATCAAATTTGAGGGAACTTATCATGGTGCTCATGATTATGTGCTTGTGAAATCCGGTTCCGGTGGAGCTTGTCTTCCAGATTCAATAGGTATTCCTAAAGAAACTACTGAGAATACAATTTCCTGTCCATTTAATGATGAGGATGCATTAACTAAGCTTATAATGGATAATAAAGATGATATTGCAGCAGTTATTATTGAACCTGTAATGGGTAATATAGGTTGTGTAGCTCCTGATGAGGGATATCTGGATTTTGTCCGTGAAATTACAAAAGACCATGATATTTTATTAATCTTTGATGAGGTAATTACCGGTTTTAGATTATCCCGTGGTGGAGCTCAGGAATACTTTGATATTTTACCTGATCTTGTAACCTTTGGTAAGATTCTAGGTGGGGGTTTTCCAGTAGGTGCAATTGCAGGACGTAAGGATATAATGGAAATGTTGGCTCCTAATGGTCCTGTTTATCAGGCAGGTACTTTCAGTGGTAATCCAATTACAATTAACGCAGGTCTTGCAACTATGGAACAGTTAACTTATGATTTCTATAATAAGTTAAATGCTAAAGGCCAATATTTAAGGGAATCTATTAATGATATTGTAGAAGATTTGGATTTAGATATTCAGCCTGTTGGTTTAAGTTCAATGTTTCAAATTTACTTTACACCTAATGAGGTCCATAATTATGCAGATGCACAAACTGCAGATAAGGACCGTTTCCTTGTATACTTTAGGCAATTACTTAAAAACAATGTATTTATACCACCAAGTCAATTTGAATGTAATTTTATATCTATTAAACATACAGAAGACGACTTGGATAAAACGGCAGATGCAATTGAGAATGCTTTAAGAGTTGCATGGGATTTGCCTGTAGAAGATGATGATTGAATAGTTAAGATCTTTTAATTTTTTATTTATCTTTTAATCTTGACTTTTTTTTATTTATTTAGATTGTATTTTGTTTCTTTATTTTCGCTTTGACTATTTTTTTTTATTGAGTTTGTATTTTATTTCTTTATTCCTATTTTAACTCCTTTTTTATTACAATTAATATTATTTTTTAATTTTTTAGGATAATCTTATCTTTATTGTTAAAATTTTAATACAATTATTCATCATAGTATTTTTTATAAAAATTTTTTTAACTTAGGTTTATTTTTATAAATTATATTTTAGAAAATATTTGTGATTTGGTTATTTTATTAAAAGTTTATTGTATTATTTATTTGTTCATTTTCATGTTTCTGATTCTAATTAGTTAATTGTTTAAAAATATACATAACCTTTATTAATATTAAAATAAATAATATTAATGTAAAATTAATGAGTACATATATTATAATTTAAAAATAAGATTAGTGTATAAAATTAATATTTATCCAAGTTAATAATTTATATAAATTTCATATAATGGAAAATATCATTTATATAAATCTATTAATTCAAATAATTTATAAATAATAATTAAAATTTAAAAGGTACATAAATTGTATTTTTAAATACTTTCAATTGTTATTTAATGAGTTTATCATTATTAAAATGGCAATCTTTGATTGTTATTTTTAATATACATATAATTTTGGGAAGGGTTTTTTATGTATAAGGATGAAATGATACAAATGCATCAATTTTTAGTTTATGTATTAAAGTACTTAGCAGAAAATGATGAAATTAAAAACGATTGTAGTGAATATATTGCATTAAACATTAGTCCGCATCATATTCACAGGACTAAAGCAGAACACAAACATGCAATATTTGTATTGGCTAATACAATATCTAAAGTAATATTAAATAAAGATGAAAATTCAATTCCGCCAAATGTTACTAATGCTTTACAGGAATTGGTAAAAAGATCTGAAAATGATTTGGCTAAGGCTGAATCTAAATAGTTGATTATATCCTTTATTTATTTTTTTTACTTTTGATTTTTTATCTTTTTTTAATGTTTTCCTAAATCTTTTTAGGTTTTACTCTTAGTTTTTGCTTTTTAATAGATTATCTTTTTTAATGCTTTATTATTATCAATATATTTTAGTAATTTTTATCATTTATTAAATTTAATTATTTTATAACTGTTTTTTAGAATAATCGAGAATTATAACATTTTCTTTTACTTTTTGCTGTTTATATAGTATGGGAAATGTATTTCTAATAAACAGTTTTTTAATTTTTATAGAATTCTGTAAACATATCCATTTCAGTAAAATAATTCTTTATTTGTTTTTTATTTTTTTTCAGGTTTTTTTTTATTGTCTCATCATTAATCATTCTATTATTTTGATATTTTCTTATTTTCATGATACTAATTTATTTAAATGTGCTTCTAGAATATTATCGAAATAAACTTGTTTTATACAATTGATAAGGATACATTAGTTTTATTGTAAAATTTATAAACTTTTATTTCGAAACAATAAAATCTTTATTATAGATTAAATATAATATTAATATTATTCAATTTTTTTTAGGTTGGTTTTATTATGACTAGTATTCTATGTTTGGTTGATGGGGAACATTATCTTCCTGTTACAAAATCTGCTATTGTATCAATTAATGATATTGAAGACTTTGAAGTAATAGGTATGGTTTTTATTGGAGGAACTGAGAAACTAAAAACAGATAATCCCCAGGCATATTCTGAGGTGATGGGCTTTCCAGTTTATTTTGGTGAGGATGAAAATGAAATTCCATATGATTTAATTTGTAAAATGATTAAGAAATATAGTCCTGATATTGTAATGGACTTATCTGATGAACCAGTACTTGATTATTCTAAAAGGTTTAAGATAGCATGTAATGTTTTGTCTTTGGGATGTATATATGAGGGTCCTGATTTTAAGTTTGAGCCACCTACCTTTGATGATATTCTTGAAAAACCATCCCTTAAAATATTGGGTACAGGTAAAAGAATTGGTAAAACTGCAGTGAGTACTTATACCTCACGTTTAATAGCTAAAAATCAATATAATCCCTGTGTTGTAGCAATGGGTAGAGGGGGACCTGAGGTACCGGAAATTGTTCACGGTGATGAATTTGAAATAACCCCTGAATTTTTAATGGAACAATCCGAAAAGGGAGTTCACGCTGCAAGTGATCATTGGGAAGATGCATTGATGAGTAGGGTTTTAACTATTGGTTGTAGACGTTGTGGTGGTGGAATGTCTGGTGAGGTCTTCATGACTAACATGTTGGAAGGAGCTAAGATTGCAAATAAACAGGATAAAGATTTTCTAATATTTGAAGGTAGTGGAGCGGCTATACCTCCTATTAAAACAGATAAGAATATTGTACTTGTTGGGGCTAATCAGGATATAATTAATATTACAAATTTCTTTGGTCCATATAGGATTGGTTTAGGTGATTTGATTATTCTTACTATGTGTGAGGAGCCATTAACCCCACAGGTTAAAATAGATGAGATAATTGAGTTTATTCATGGTATCAAACCAGAAGTGGAAATCATTCCTACGGTCTTTAGACCGAAACCATTAAAATCTATTAAAGGTAAGAAAGTTCTTTTTGCAACCACTGCACCAAATGCCGTTAAGGATAAACTGGTGGAATACCTTGAAGGGGTTTATGAATGTGAGATTATAGGTACAACACCCTATTTATCCAACAGACCTTTACTTAAAAAAGATATTGGAAAGTATATAAATGATGTTGATTGTATGTTGACTGAACTTAAAGCTGCTGCAGTTGATGTTGCAACTAAAGAAGCTATTAATGCAGGTTTAGAAGTAGTTTACTGTGATAATATACCGATTGTAATAAAGGGTGATTATCCGAATCTGGATGAAGCTATTTTAAATCTTGTAGATTCTGCTATTTCAGATTTTAATGATAACTGATTGTTCAATTATTAATCTTAATGGTTTTATCGTTTTATAATTCAATTTTTTAAAAAAATTTATTATTTTTTTTTATTTTAGTCAGAAATTATTGAATTCATTTTTTTATATAAATAAACTTTTAAATAGAAACTAGCTGTTTTTACCGTTTTCTTATAAAATCTTTAAAAAATTTACTCAATTATCAATTCTTAAAAAAAAGTAAATAGTTTTGTATGTTAAATTTATCTAAATTAATCATTATAAGATTGGAGTAATATGTCGAATAAATCATCTATCATAGTGTCTGATTCTAAATCTAAGAAATTTAATCCCTTTTCAGTAATTCCTCCAGGTGTACAAACAGTATTAATTAGATTATCACAATTATCTTCACTATTTAAACTATCTTTACTTAAAACTTCACTTGTTCCTATTAATGTTTTGAGAATTAAATATTTACACTCATCATAATCTAAATCGGAATTGTCAAATCCATATTCTGCAAACTTTTTAACAATTAAAGAAATGTAGGCTGGAGCACAACTTGTAAGTATGGTAGTTATTTCAATGTCCTTTTCTGATGGAAGAATTTTTACATATGAAAAATTATTAAACATATTCTCTAAACTTGTAGAATCAAGGAAATTAACTTTAGAATTATGAACTATTAAACTAATTCCCTTTTGTTTGTCACTTTCTGTAAAACTTGAGGATATGGTTGGGATAACTAAACTTACAGATCCGTCATATACCTCTTCAATATCTTCAAAGCTAACTCCTGCACAGGTATGAATCAAATGTTTGGATTCTAGATTTTCCTTAATTTCACTAATCACATTTAATAAATCATCGCTTTCAACGGATATGATTATTTTATCTGCCTTTTTAGAAAGCATTATGTTATCATCTGTAATTTCGATATCTGGATAATAGTTTTTTATTGCATCTAATTTCTTGATGTTTCTATTTGATATGATCAATTCATCTTCGTTAACAATATTGTTTTTTAGTAGATTTTCACTAATCATATTTCCAATATTTCCATATCCTATTATTCCAATTGTCATTATATCCCTTTTAAAATATTATTGTCTCTTAAATTTTATTTGATGTTTTGAATCTCTTTAATTCATCTGGAATTCAAATTCAATAGTTTTAGTTTTATTTTTATAATATCTGTTTAAGTATTTCTATTAAGAAATTTCTTCAATGTTTTAATAATCTATATCGAATGGTTCTGTAGTAACAATCTTAGGTAATTTGCCTATAGTACCAACTAACTGGCCAATAGTAATTAAAACTCCATCATAATAATCTTTATAGTCTTCGGCACTTTCAAGACCATTTGTCATTCCCTCCTCATCACTTTCGCCATATACATCATTAGCTATTCTTGTTGCAAGACCATCACAAATACTGGCTTTCGGACCTACAACAGTAACGGATTCCGAATTTCCAAAACTTATGGAATGTCCAACAGTTGCAGATGAGGTACAGATTCCAAGAGCTTTATCCCTTGCTTTTAATTTAAATCCAATATCCTTTATGGTATTTGAATAAATACCGCAAACCATAGGCTTATTATTGATAATGGATATATCTCCCCCATTTTCCACAGAACTTAATTTTGTACCTTTATTTATAAGATAGTTTAAAGATAGTTCGGATATTGTGCCTGCTACAGTTGCCATAGGTCCCACATTACTTATTTTACTTGCATGATGCATACTATTGATGATACTTGAATTATCTTCTGGTTTTTCATCCAAAGGTTCAAGTCTATTTAGAAAATCGGGATTTGTATAGATATATCTTTTTAAATCTTTTCTTATTGTCCGAATATAATTTTCTAGATTATGATTTAAAATATCTGATATAAGTCTAATATGGGTTTCTTCAATATTTATATGTTGAATATTTTTTTTATTCATTTTAATCATTTTTTAAATTTAAGCTGATGGTTTATATTGGATTTAAGTTGTTTAAACATCTTAATCGTTTATTATTGCTTAATTGATTGGTTTATATTGGATTTAATTTGTTTAAACATTATTTTTTTGTATTATTATTGAATTTGAATTGTTGATTGATTCAAACTTATTTAAGCATTATTTAAAATATTAATTTAATTAAATAAATTCCTTTTGGATAAATCAAATTCTCTTTTTCTTATTCTATCAATACTTTTATAAACTATTAGATTTTAATTATTAATTAATTTTATAATATTATTTTTAATTGATGGTGAAATAGAATATGAAAGCTTTTAAATTTCTTTTAAAAGATAGAGAATCAAAACCTCGTAATAAAGGTATAACTATGGTTTTGGATAAAGGATTAGGATATGAAACTGCTAAATGTTTAATGGAATTAGCAGGGGAATATGTGGACTATTTAAAATTTGGTTGGGGCACTACCGTTGTTCAGGATGAACATATCGTTAAAGCTAAAATTAAAATGTATAAAAAATATGATATTAAACCATATACTGGCGGAACATTATTTGAGCTAGCATATTTGAATAATAAGGTTCCTGAGTTTTTCGATGAGGCTAAAAGATTAGGTTTTGATACATTAGAAATATCTAATGGTTCTACCGAGTTGTCATATGATAAAAAATTAGATTATATTGAAGAGGCTGTAAGCAATGGTTTTCATGTTTTATCGGAGGTTGGTAAGAAAAATCCAGTTCTTGATAAGGACATCACCCTTGATGAGAGGATACAACATATGGAAAATGAATTAAATGCAGGTTCTAATAAAGTTATTGTTGAGGCAAGAGAAGGCGGAAAGAATATTGGAATATTTGATGAGGCAGGTAAAGCTAAAGATGATGAGATAGATTATATTATAAATAATATGTCTGATCCTGATAAGATTATATGGGAGGCTCCTCAAAAAGATCAACAGGTTTATTTTGTTTTAAAACTTGGTCGTGATGTTAATTTGGGAAATATTCCAACAGATGATATCATATCCCTTGAAACGATAAGATGTGGATTGAGGGGAGATACCTTAGGTAAATTCTAAAGAATTTATTTTCTCTTATTGTAAGTGCAACCTTACATTTTTTTAAATATTATTTTTGTTATTGTAAGTGTGACATTGCATTTTTTTTTAAAATCTCATTTTCTCTTATTGTAAGTGTAACCTTACATTTTTTTAAAATCTTATTTTTATCTATTTTTTAATAAAACCCTTGAAAATCTATAAAACTTATAGATATGCTTATTTTGTTCATAATTTTTTAAAATGATTATATAATTAAATTGATTATTTGATAATAATCTCTATTTCGTTGTTATAATTTTATGTTTAAATGATTTTTTAGTAATGTTAAGTTAACATTTTGGGCTAAAAAGTAATATTAAGCTTACATACGTGCTAAAAATCTTTATATACTTTGAAAAATTATTATTAACTATGTATTTTTTATTTTAGTATTTATTTGATTTTGTTTTAAAAATAAATATTAAAAGTTTAGGAGTGTATTTGCTTGGAGAGAACTATTGAAAATATTAATGAAAAGATTGAAAATGGTGATGTGCAAGTTTACTCAGCATCTGATTTTAAGGAATCTATCCGTAATGGTGATGTGCCTTCATTCGAGGAGGTTGATGTTGTAACTTGTGGAACCTGTGGTATAATGAGTGGTACATCTGCTATTTTTAACATTATTGTTTCAGAACCTGGTTCATTTAAAAAAGCCAATAAAATTTATTTAAATGGAATTCCTGCTCAAGTAGGTCCTTGTCCAAATGAATTATTAGGTTCCGTTGATTGTATTATAAATGGAACAGGCCGTAGTAAGGATGATATAAATTATGGTGGAGGTTTCTTATTTAATGATTTACTTAAAGGTAAAGATATTGAAGTAGAAGTTGAAACCTATGAAGGTAAAACTATTAGAACTACTACTAATTTAGATGAGATTGTAACTGCACATATGATAGGTACAAGAAATGCATTTAAAAATTATACTGCATTTGTTAATACCGGTGATAAACCTATCAATTCCATTTTTTATGCTAAGCCTATGGAATCTGGTTTTGATAAGATTTCATTTTCAGGTTGTGGAGATATAAACCCACTTCAAAATGATCCTAAGAGAAATGTCATTAAAATGGGGGCTAAAATTTTATTAAATGGTTCAGAAGGTTTAGTTTTAGGTTCCGGTACAAGATCAAGTGATGAGGCACCAAATTTAATGTTGTCTGCTGATTTAAAAAAGATGGATCCCTATTATATAGGGGGTTTTATGACTGGTATGGGTCCTGAGGTATATGACTCTGTAGCTATTCCAATTCCTGTTTTAAATGAGGGGATATATAATAATTTACTTGTATTAAATGAAGATGTTCCCCTTAAGGTTGCAGATATTAAAGGAAGAAGCTATCACATTACTGATACCGATTATGGTCAAATGTGGAATGGTCACGACATTAACAGACCTAAATTTGATGAGGGTAAATGTATTGGATGTGACGTATGTGCTGTAGAGGAGAATTGTCCTACTAACTCCGTAAAACATATGATTCAAAATAATAAAATAATTGTTGAATTAGATAATGAAGCCTGTTTTGGTTGCGGAATATGTTCTACTTACTGTGTTGGAAATGTATTTGAGTTGGATACAGGTATGGCTAATTTAAACATTGACGGAGAGAATCACAGTGTTCATATCACTTCACGTCAATCAGATAGGTTAAGGGCTAATCATATAATCAATGATTTAGTTGATAGAATTAATGACGGTTCATTTAAATTTTCATATTAGTTATTTTCTGAGGTTATTTAATGGGAAATGAGTTTAAAGAAGGAACTTTGGATCTTGCAAATTTTATAATGGCTGATTTAAAGTTTACAGTTGGAGATAATCTTTTAAAATGTGTACAGTGTGGAATGTGTACCTCAACTTGCCCTGGTGCACAGCATTCTAATTATAATCCGAGAGATATGATAGAGAAAATACTCAAAGGTGAAACTTCCATTATTGATGATGAGGATCTTTGGTATTGTTTCTATTGTTATACTTGCCATAGTACTTGTCCAGTAGGTAATAGTCCATGTCAGGCTAATCAGGTATTAAGACAAATTAAGATATCCCGTGGAGAAGCTGATGCTCATTTAAGACCATTTTTAGGTTTTGGATATAGTTTTTTAAATAATGGAATTGGCGGAATTCCTTCAAATTTCTTTCCTGAAATGAGGGAAGATATAGGGGAAGATTGGTGGAATTTCAAATGTGACCTTGATGATATACGTGAAAATTTAGGTTTAGGACCTGTAATTCCTCCTAAGGAAACCATTGATGAGGTTTCCACTATTCTAAAACAGGCAGGTTTTGAAAAGAGATTGGAAGAAGTAAAAAGAATTAAAGATAATGAAAAAGTCGAAAAAAGCACTGAATGATTTTCAGTTTTTAAAATTATTTTAAACTTTAAGAGGGAGATTATGGTGGAGATTCCAGATAAGGACATTTTACTTTTTAAAAGTTGTCTTGTTAGTGTAGAGTATCCGGGTATAGAATCATCTACAAAATATGTATTTGATAAGATAGGTGTTGGCTATCATATTGATAAGGGTCAAACCTGTTGTACCGGATTAGGTCATTATTCCGATGTATTTGATCAATTGTCAACTACTGTTAATGGTGCAAGACATTTTGCACTTGCAAAAAAATTAAATCGTCCTAATTTTGTAACAATGTGTGCAACTTGTTATGCAATTAATAAAAAGTGTGGAGAATTACTTAATACAGATGAGAACCTAAGAAATAAGGTTAATAATATTTTTGATAAATCTGGTTATGGTTGGATGAAGTATACTCAGGGAGATATTGTTCCTGAGGAAAACATATTCCATATTGTGGATATTTTTTACAGTAAACGAAGAGAAATTGCTGAAAATCTTGTATATGATCTTTCTGATATTGTTATGGCGACACATCATGGTTGTCATTACTATAAGGCACATTATAAAGAGGATATTACAAGTATTAGAAATCCCCATATTTTAGATGATGTAATACAATCTTTAGGTGTGAATACTATTGGTTGGTATGATTTTAAAAGAGCTACCTGTGGAAGTGGTATTTCACAGAGATTTGTACATAAGGAATCTTGTCTTGATGCAACTGAAGATAAGTTAAAATCTCTAAAAGATAATAATACAGATTTATTAGTCCATTTGTGTCCTAATTGTCAAGTACAATTTGATAGATACCAACCATATATTGATGAAACAAGGGATAAGAATTATGGTTTCGCACATTTAAATATTGCCCAGCTTGTAGCTTTGGCATTAGGTGGTGACCCATATAAAGTTTTAGGAATTCAAACTCATACATGTCCAGTTGAACCTATTATTAATAAATTAAAACCAATATCAAATAAAAGAAAGGAAGAAATTATTAAACATCTTGATGAGAGAATTGAGTTTGAAAGCTCTCCGGAATATAATGTGGATATGGATCCAGAACCGTTTGTATTTACAGGCTAAAAAGGGGTGAAGTAATGGAGTCTAATGATTTAAAAATTGGTGTTTTTCTCTGTCATTGTGGGGGGAATATTTCAGATATAATAGATTTGGAAAGAGTGAAGGAATCTGTTGACGTAGATGTGATAGCCGAATTTACAAATTTATGTTCTATTAAAGGTCGTAAAATAATTAGGGATAATATTATTGGTGAAGATTTGGATAGGGTGGTGATAGCAGCATGTTCTCCAGAATCTCATGGAAAAACTTTTCAGGAATATATTCAGCCATTAAATCCTTTTTTAATGGATATGGCTAATATTCGTGAGCAATGTTCCTGGGTACATAGCACATGTTCAGATGAATTTAATCAAAAGGCAACTGATAAAGTTATTACTTTAATCAATGCTTCAATAGAAAAGGTTAAAAAATCTGAAGCCGTTGATCCAATTGTCGTTCAAACGCCTAATAGTGCTGCAGTTGTTGGTGGAGGTATTGCAGGAATGAGTGCAGCATTGTCACTTGGAAAACAAGGAATTAAAACATATTTGATAGAACAATCACCAAGTATCGGTGGACATATGGCTAAAATCGGTAAGGTTTTTTCACCAGTTAAGATTGCAGAGGAATGCGGTCTCTGTCTTTTAAATCCTGTTTTGAATGATGTTGTATGGAATGATAATATTGAAATTATGACAAATTCTAAAGTCATAAAGGCTACAAGACGTGGTGGTAGCTTTAACTTACTTATTGAAAATAAACCCCGTTATGTTGATGGTGACAAATGTATTTCATGTGGTGACTGTGCAGAGGTTTGCAGTCAAGAAATTCCCGATGATTGGAATGATGGATTAACATATAGGAAAGCTATTTACAAACCATTTTCCCAGTGTTATCCAGATAGTTATGTAATTGATATGGATAACTGTGATAAATGTGGGGATTGTAAACGTGAATGTTCAATGAATGCTATAAGTCTTAGAGGGGAGAAGGAGATTGTTCCATTGGAAGTAGGTTCTGTAATACTGGCTACTGGTCATGAATTGTTTGACCCTAATTTACGTCCTGACTATGCTTACTTCAGATATGATGATGTAATAACCCAAAGTGAACTTGGAAGAATATTAGGTGTTAACGGCCCTACAAAAGGTAAATTCCAGTGTTTGTCTGACGGTCACATACCAAAAACAGTGGTTATGGTCCAATGTGTAGGTTCAAGGGATGAAAAACCTAATTCTGTTAAGTATTGTTGTAAGGTAGGATGTATGGTAGCACTTAAGAATGCAAATATCATTAAACATAAACATCCAGATACCGATATTTATATTTGTTATACAGATATGCGTACTCCGGGAATGTTTGAAAAATATTACAAGCATGTACAAGCTAATGGAGTAAGATTAATTAGGGGTCGTCCTGGAGAAATTGGTAAAAGAGATGGCCATTTGGTTGTAAGAGTTGAAGATACTGTTAATAGGGAATTTAGAGAAATTGATACAGATATGGTAGTTTTAACTACAGGTTTGAAACCTTCTAAAGGAACGGAAGAGGTTGCAAAAATATTCGATGTGTCTGTTACAGAGGACGGTTTTATCAAAGAGGCAAATCCCAAAATTAAACCAGTTACAACCGATGTTCAAGGGGCGTTTGTGGCAGGTACTGCTCAAGATCCAAAAGATATTACTGAAAGTATTCTGCAAGCCACAGCAGCTGCAAGTAAGGTATCCGAGATTGTAAACAATGGTATAGAGGTTGAACCATTTATTGCGGATATTGATTACGAGATATGTGATCTATGTATGGACTGTATTGAGGTATGTAAATACAAATCAATTTCCGTATACAATGAAAAATTATATATTGATCCTATGAGTTGTTCCGGTTGTGGAAACTGTATTGCTAAATGTGATAAGGATGCAATTAGTATTAATGGTAATATTGATGAGATGATATTTGCAACTATTGATGGAATGTTAAAAAATAAAAAACCTGGTGAAAAGCGTATTTTGGCATTTCTTGATGATATTGGCTATACTTCTGCAGATAATATTGGAATTAACAGATTGTCCTATCCGGAGTCAATACATATTATAAAAGTTATATCAGTAAATAGGGTAATGCCTAAACACATTATATATGCTCTTAAAAATGGTGCTGACGGAATATTTATAGGGGAATATCCTGGAGACTTAATGTTTGATGAGATAAATCATAATATTCAAAAGATTAAAAATGAAATCAAATTAAATAATATGAATCCTGAAAGACTAGGATTTTCTAAGGTATATATCCCATATTTTTCAGGTCTTGCACGTAAATTTAGAGAGTTTGATGAAAAAATAGAAGAATTAAATCAGTTAGCTAAATAGTTTAGAAGATTAATCAAATATTGATTTATTTTTAAAATCTATTTTATATTGATTTCTTTTTTTATTTTTTTATTGATTTTTGTTATATCGTTCGTTTTTTTATTTTCAGCTATTCCTTTTAGTTTTGTTTTTATTTCTGTGTTTTAGCTATTTTTTGATTGCCTTATATTTTTATTGTTTATGGTGTTTTATTCTATTTGATTTTATTTTAATCGTTAATTATTAAATAGAATCATTTTTTTTAAAATGATTGCTAAATTGAATCATTCCTCTTTTAAAAATTAAATTTTATTTGTCATATTAACTTTTAAATTTGTTTCAATTTTATACTTATATAATATATAATAATATTATATAGTATCAAAAATTATTAGTAAAATTATTGAAAAATATTTGATTAAGTACTAGATATTAAAATTTTTTTAAATTCTTTTTTATGATACGATAACATGGCATTAATAAATACAACTTTTAAATCAATAGCATTAGGTAGAAATGTATCTTTTACTGCAGTTTTACCTGTAGATAATATGGATTATTTAAATGAAAGGAATAGATCATTAAAAGGACCATATAAAACTTTATATTTGCTTAATGGTTTATATGGCGATTGTACAGAATGGTTAACACATACTGATATTAAAAGAATTGCTGAGAGAAATAATCTTGCTGTTATAATGCCTAGTGGTGAGAATAGTTTTTACCGTAATCACATTGAAGACAATAGATTATTTTCTACCTATATTGGTGTGGAACTAGTAGATATTACACGGGATATGTTTAATTTATCTAATAAAAAAGAGGATACCTTTATTGGAGGATATTCGATGGGTGGTTATGGTGCTTTATATAATGGATTTAAATATAACAATAGATTTTCAAAGATTATAGCTCTTTCACCGGCTTTAATTTTGGAAAATAAATTTGATAAAGATAATAAATCTAGTTTTAAGTATAATCAAAATTTTTTTGAGTGGTGTTTTGGTTCTTCCCAAAATATTGTAAAAACAGAGGCAAATCCTGAAGTTTTATTAAATAATCTAATTGATAATAATGAGTTTATACCGGATATCTATCTTGCATGTGGGGAAGATGATGATTTAATCGGTTCCTGCCGCAAATTTAAAGGATTTTTAGATGACAGCCATATTGATTTTAGATATAAGGAAGGTAAGGGTGGTCATGAATGGGATTATTGGAATGGATTAATGGATGATATTATTAAATGGTTAAATATAGAATACAAATAATTAAATTCATTTAAATTCTTTAAACTTAATTAAGTGTGTCATTAAAATCTTTACATTTAAGTAAATACTTCTTAAAAATTTTAAAAGAGATGTATATATTAACTTTAAAAAACAAGTTAAAAATTTAAAGGGTAGAATATTTAAATCTCATCCATAAATCTATCTCTTATCTCATCAGGGGATAAATCTATTACCGGAGCTTTTGTATTTCCCACTTCTACTTTATACTCTATAAAATAACATTTATTGCTTTCAAGAATATCCTTAAAGTTGATATCTTCAAAATTATATGCATTTTCAAAGCCAGAGTCTTTAGCTAATTTTACAAGATCTAAATCTTTTGCATATGTTTCCTGATTACCTGTTGAACCATAAGCCCCATTATTAATTACTATCCATATAAGATTGGAGGGTTGATATTTTCCAGCTGTAATCAATGAACCTAAATTCATAAGTAATGCGCCGTCACCATCAAGAACTACTACTTTTTTCTCTTGAGATAATGCAAGTCCAAGTCCAATTGATGAAACTAATCCCATGGAGCCTATCATATAGAAATTTCTTTTCCTGTCTCTTACTTGGTATAACTCTTTAGAGGGAACTCCAATATTTGCAACTACAAGTTCGTCGGTAATGTCTTTCATAATTTCTTTAATTGCATCAATACGTGTAGCCATTTTTATTCCTCCTCTAATTTCCAGTACTTAATTTCAAGAAGTATGCTAACAGGTTTACCTTCTTCTACAGCATCGTTCCATGAATTTTTAACAATATTATATGCTTCTGTAATTTTATATGGCTTATAATAATCTAAATTAAGTGATTCAAGAAGTTTTGGAGTAGCTTTACCCATTGGAACCTGACCAACTATGGATTCTCCCTTAGTTCCCCTATGGCTCATAATCATTACAAGTGGAAATGAATATAATTCATAGAGGGAACATAATGCATTTATACAGTTTCCAAGTCCTGAATTCTGCATTAAAATACATGTTCGTTTTCCTGCCATATATGCTCCTGCACAAATTCCAAGTCCTTCCTCTTCACGTGTTACAGGTATATGGGTAATTTCATTATCATTATCAATTAATTTTAACAATTCTTTTAAATTAGCGCACGGTACACTTACAATAAAGTTAATACCTGCACTTTTAATACCATTATAAATAGCTTCACTACTATTCATTTTATTCGACCATTGTTCTTTTTTTTTAGTTTTTATTTATGACTTAAATATTATTTAAATGAAATAACAAAATACTAATATATATAAATAAATATATTAATTATATATTTAAGAATTTTGAATTAATATTTCTGATTAATTTTATTTAAATGAAATATATTGATTTAATTTAAGGATAAAGGTGTTATAATGAAAGCAGATGCTGTAAAAATAGCAGATGGTGTATACTGGGTAGGTGCTCTCGATTGGGATGCTCGTGAATTCCACGGATATACCTTAAATGGTACAACCTACAATTGTTATCTTGTATTTGGTGATGATAAGATTGCTTTAATTGATAATGTATATGGCGGATTTTTCCCTCAACAATGGGCTAGAATCGAAGATGCCTTTGCTCAGGAAGGTAAAGATGAGATTCAGATAGATGTTGTTGTACAGAATCATATTGAAAATGATCATAGTACCACATTACCTACTATTGTGGATAAATTCCCTGATGTGGAAATTTATTGTACTCAAATTGCAATTCCTGGTCTTAAAAAACTTTTCCCAGTTTTAGAAGATAAGGAAATGAATCCTATTAAAACCGGTGATACCTTGGATATTGGTGGTAAATCATTTACTTTTATCAATGCTCCAATGCTTCACTGGACAGATAGTAACTTTACTTTATATAACGAAGAGGGAATTTTATTCTCCAATGATGCATTTGGTCAACATTATTGCAGTGGTAAAAGATATGATGTTGATGTGGATGCTAAAGAACTTGAAAATGTTGCAAAAAAATATTATGCGAATTTAATTACATTATCTTCACCTCTTGTAGTAAATAAAGTCAAAGAAATGGAAGATTTAGGTTTACTTCAAAAGGTAAAAATGATTGCTCCTTGTCATGGACAAATTTGGACAAATCCTCAGACTATTCTTGATCTATACACTAAATGGGCTACTGGTGATGCAGATGATAAGATTACAGTTATTTATGATACAATGCACCACTCAACTCAAAAACTAGCTCATCAAATAGCTGAGGGTATTATAAGTGAAGGTGTAGATGTCTCTATGCATTACTTAAAGGAGGACCATGAAAGTGATGTTGTAACCGATGTTTTGGATAGTAAAGCTATTTGTCTTGGTGTTCCAACAATGATGAATAATCCATATCCTAATGTTGGAAAACTCATTTACTACTTTAATTGTTTAAGTTTTGCAAATTGTGGAGTAAACAAAAAAGCTGTCACATTCTCATCTAAAGGATGGGGTGGGGGTGCTATTAAAAATCTTAATAGTGCTTTAGAAGAGGCAGGTTTCGATGTACTTGCTGATGATGTATTAGATGTTAAATTTTTACCAAATGAAAGTGAACTTGAAAAGGCTTATGAATTAGGTAAAAATATTGCAAAATTAATTAAAGAATAAATTTCTTTAATTATCTTTTTTTTAATATATTTTTTCTTAAAAATTATAATATATCTTATTTTTTTTAAATCCAAGATTTTATTTAGCTATTTATATCTATATTGAATTTTAACTTGTTTTAGGTGTTTTAATGGAATATGAGGAAATTATAAAAAAATTTGAATCATTAAGAAATGAAGAGAATATCAGAGGTCAGGAAAGATTTGGAATTAAATCTAGTAAATCATATGGTATTAGAATGCCTGAAATTAGAAAAATTGCAAAAGAAGTAGGTCATAATCATAATATTGCGGTTCAACTTTGGAATCAGGGTTATCACGAATCAAAAATTCTTGCTTTTATGGTTGAAGAAAAGGATAAATTTACAGAGGAACAATTAGATTCTTGGATTAAAGATTTTGATTCCTGGGATGTGGTAGATCAGGCTTGTATAAATTTTTTAAGACATGTCGATTTCGCAATTAATAAAATTCCCGAATGGGCAGAGTCTGATGAGGAATTCATTAAAAGAACAGCATTTTCACTTATAGCAGTACTTGCAGTTCATGAAAAAGGGGAATCTGATGATTATTTTAGGAAATATTATCCTTTAATAAAAGATGCCTCATGTGATAATCGTAATTTTGTAAAGAAATCAGTTAACTGGGCAATTCGCCAGATTGGTAAAAGGAATCTAGTTTTAAATCGTGAGGCTATTGATTTATCTAATGAAATATTAGAGAATAATTGTAAAGCTAGTAGATGGATTGGAAAGAATGCATTGAAAGAGCTTCAATCTGAAAAAGTTCAATCTAAATTGACATAAAATGGATTTTTTTTATATATTATAAATATTATGTATGAATCTTTTTTTTTGAAATTAATTTTTAAACTTTCTTAAAATGCTTATTTGATAATATAAAAATTTTTACTAAGTATTTAGCTAAATATAATATTGTTCAGTTCTTATTTTATTTTAAAATAAATTTATATTCAAGAAATTTTTAATTTTTTGCTATTTTTTCGAAAAGTTTTTATATAACCTTAAACCCACTATATAATAATAGACTATTTATATAGTTTTTTATTTTTAAAAATTTTATATTTATTATAATTTTATTAAAAATTTATTTTTAAATATTTTAGCTTAAAAGCTTATTGAATTATTATAATTAAGGTGATATGATGGCAAATAATGTGAATCAACCAATTTTCATCTTACCTCAAGGTAGTGAAAGATTCAAAGGTAGAGATGCACTTCATTTAAATATTAGAGCTGCAAAAGCATTGTCTAGTATAGTTAGAACTACTCTTGGACCTAAAGGCCAAGATAAAATGTTAGTTAATAAAAAATTAAATGATGTTATTGTAACTAATGATGGAGCTACCATATTAAGAGAAATGAGTATTACACAACCTGCAGCAAGAATGCTTGTAGATATTGCTATTAAACAAGAAGATGTAGTTGGAGATGGAACTACTTCCGTAGTTATTATTGCAGGGGAATTACTTGCACAAGCTCAAGAATTAATTGACAATGGAGTTCCAGCACCTATTGTATTAAAAGGTTATGAGGATGCTAAAAATAAAACTCTTGAGATTTTAGAGGATATTGCTATTGAAGCAGATGATGATGAAATACTTAAAAAGGTTGCAATGACTGCAATGACTGGTAAGGGTGCAGAATATGCTAAGGATCATCTTGCTGATATTGTTGTAAAATCTTGTAGAAAAGTAACAGATGATGGAAAAGTATATAATAAACGTGTAAATACTCAAAGAATTAATGGTGGTTCAATTGATGATTCTGAAGTTGTAGATGGATTATTAGTTGATAATACACCTGTTGACCCTAATATGGAAACTGATATTAAGGATGCTAAAATTGCTCTTTTAAAATATCCTATTGAAGTTAGGGATTTAACAATGAATTCAAAAATTGATTTATCATCACCTTCCGCAATGAATGCTTTTCTTGAAAACGAGCAAGAAATTCTTAAAGATTTAGTTAAATGTGTAAAAGATTCAGGCGCTAATGTTTTAATGTGTCAAAAAGGTATAGATGATATGGCTGCACATTATCTTAAAGAGGCAGGTATTACAGCATTTAAACGTGTTAAGAATACTGATATGGATAGATTAGAACAAGCTACCGGTGGAAAAATTATTCTCGATGTTCAAGATTTAAAACCTGAACATCTAGGTCATGCTGGCCATATTTACACTGAGAAAATATTTGACCAGGAAGTTACCTTCTTTAAGGATCTAGAGGATTCTAAAGCATGTTCAATTATTTTAAGAGGTTCTACAAGATATGTCACTGGGGAGTTAGCTCTTGCTATGGATGACGCTATGGGTGTAGTATCTGCAACTATTGAAGATGGAGAGGTAGTTGTTGGTGGGGGAGCACCTGAGATAGAAATGGCTAGAAGACTTCGTGATTATAGTGAAACTGTTAGTGGTAAAGAACAATTAGCTATTAAAGGATTTGCAAAAGCTTTAGAAGTTGTTCCAAGAACTTTAGCTGAAAACGCAGGTTTGGATACAGTAAACATTATTGCTGAATTAATAGGCTCTCATGAAAACTCAAACACAATGGGTCTCGATGTTTATCAGGGTAAAGTTGTAGATATGTCTGATGAGGTAATTGAACCTATTAGAGTTAAAAAACAGGCTATTAATGCTGCAACTGAAGCATCTTCAATGATTATCCGTATTGATGATGTTGTTGCTGCTAAAAATGCGCTTAAACAAACTGGTCCTACTGATGATCCTGCAAGTCAAATAGCAGGTGTACCTGGTGCTGGTCAGTTAGGTGACGCAGGAATGCCACCGATGTAGAATCTTCTACATTTTTTATTTTTATCTAAAAACCTTTTTTAATTTTTCTAATTTTATTCTTTTTATCTATTTTTTTTAATTTTAATTGATTTTTATTGTTTTTTTATTAAAGTTAATTGATTTTTTTTATTGATTTTTACTGTATTTTTTTTAATTTTAATTGATTTTTATTGTTTTTTTATTAAAGTTAATTGATTTTTTTTATTGATTTTTACTGTATTTTTTTTAATTTCAATTGATTTTTCATGTTTTTTCATTGTTTTTTAGTGTATTTTTTTAAGGTTAATCGATTTTTTATTAAATTTAGTTGATTTTTTTATTGTTTTTTTAGTGTATTTTTTTTTAAGGTTAATCGATTTTTCATTAAATTTAGTTGATTTTTCTTATTTAATCTCATTAGTTTTTCTAAAATTTTTTCATGATTTTCCGCTGTATTTTTTCCAATTTTTTTACTATTTTTTTAAAATTTTTACAATTTTTTTTCAATTTTCTATAAATTTATTAAAAAGGTTTAAAATGGGTTATTTTATGATTGTTCTATTAATTTTCTTTATTTTTTAATAAAAAAACTATATTTTTAATAATTTTAATATAAATAACCTTGTTTATATGCTATTTTAATATAAATACTTAATAAAAACTCATATTTAAATTTATGAATTTAGTTAACTTAATTTTTAAATTTTTTATTTATATGCTTTTTTTATTAAATTTGTTTATTATTATAGTTTTTTTATTAATTTCTAATATTTTTGCATTATTTTTATTGATTTACAATTAATTTAAGCTTGTTTTCTTAAAGAAAACATTTATATAAGATTTATGTTAAAAGTGTATATTGTACTAAGTCAAATCCAATATCTTGTAAAATTTTAAAAATTTTTAAGGAATTGTAATTTGATTTTTTATATATGTTTTTAAAATTTTTCTTGAATTGTGTTTGATTTTTTTAAGAGTGTTAAATACAAATTAGGAGGAGAAAAATTGTCGAAGACATTTAAATATTTTACCTTATTTATGGTACTGATGGTTTTTGTAACCTTAGGTGCTATAACTGCAGCTGATGTAAATGGTACAAATAGCACATCATCTGTATTATCAAATTCTGTAGTCGAAAATACAACAATGATCAGTGAAAATAATACTGTTGATAGTGTAGTTTCAAGTACAGATAATGGTACAATAAATGGTAGTGACTCTACCGTTGAAAGTACTGAAAAATATTATAATGCTTCTTTAACAGATTCAAATTCTAATATATTATCAAACCAAAATGGAACCATAGTAACCAATAATGATTATTATGGAGAAAGTAATTCAAACGTAACAAACGTTAGTTTAAGTGTTAATAATTCTGATATTGTTTCACAGTCATCAAATAGTACAATTATTTCAAATACAAGTTTAACTGGAAATAATTTAACTAAGATTTATGGTGATAGTCAGAAGTATAACGTAACTTTAGTTGACTCTGAAGGAAACCCAATAGCTAACCAAACTGTGTATTTCAATATAACTGGAAAAACTTATAATAGAACTACTGATGCAAACGGTATTGCAAGTATGGATATTCGTTTATCTCCTAGGACTGTTGCTATAGTTTACTTTTATAGAGGTAGTGAATACTATGCGGCATCAAGTGGTACTGGGAATATTGTAATATCTAAAAGCCAAAGTAATATTACCGTGGATAATGAAGTTTTTATTTATGGTAATGATAACCGTTTAAGGATAACTTTGTATGATAGTGAAGGTAATGTATTATCTGGTAAAAATGTTTCATTTTTTATTGTTGGTAAATATTATTACCGTGTAACTGATAGTAATGGTTCAGCAGCTCTTAATATTCGTTTAAAACAAGGTAATTATCCTTGTGTTATAAGATATGCTGGTGACAATCTATATAATGGAAGTTCCATATCTGAAAATGTTGTAGTTAAAAATAATGTAACTAGTCTTACACCAATTTCTAATAACATCACATATGGATCTAATTTCAGTGTTAAATTAACTGATGTATTCGGTAATCCTATTGTAGGTAAGGTAGTTTCAATTAAGGTTTGTGGAAAAACTTATAATAAAACTACTGATGCAAACGGTAATGCTAATTTGCTTATTAGATTAAACAACGGTAAATATAAAGTAGATTATTCTTATGTTGATAATAATACCAAGTTAACCTCATCAGGTTCTACTACCATTTCAGTTGTTAAGAACACAACTTCTATTAAGGGTAATGATGTTTATATGATTGTTAACTCTAATGGAAGTTTCTCAGTTAAATTAGTTGATTATAAAGGTAATCCTATTGAAGGTAAAACAGTTAGTTTTACTTTAAACAATGTTGTTTATAATGTAACTACCGATGCTAATGGTAATGCAAAATTAAACATTAAAAATCTTAATGTTGGTACCTATGTAGTTTATTATGAATTCAATAATGACAATATTTCAGCATTATCTTCAAATGGCACAAATAAAATATTTGTAGTTAAAAATGCTACAAGTCTTTCTGCTGCTAATTTAACTATGGATAAAGGTTCTGGAAAATACTTTACTGTTAAATTATTTGATCAGTTTGGTAATCCTATTGAAAATCAAGTGATTGTTATTACTATTGCAGGTAAAACCTATAATAAAACCACTGACTCTAATGGATCAGCAAAACTTCAGATAAACTTAAATTCCGGAGTTTATAATGTTACCTATAATTTTGCAGGTACATCAGCTTATCCTTCAAGTTCAGGAAATGCTACTGTTACTGTCAAAGATGTTCAAAAGAATAATAATACTTTTGGAGTTTATGTCTTTGGAGTTAATATGTACTCAGTAAACTTATCTGAACTTGCTTCAAATGGTTTTAAAAATATTTTCTTAAACTACTATGCGGTTGAGAAATATGGTACAAGTGCTGTTGAGCAATTTATTAAAAATGCTAGTTCTTATGGAATAAGTGTCCATATTTGGATGCAAGCATTTTATGAAGGAAGTTGGGTAAATCCAACTACAGCTGGTAGTTCATATACTAACAGCAAAATAGCTGAAGCTGTAAAATATGCAAACCTTATTGGTGTAGCAGGAATTCACTTAGATTATTTAAGATTCCCTGGTACAGCATACAAATATAAAAATGCTGCTCAATATATAACTAACTTTACTAAAGATTTAGTAAATGCAGTTAAAGCAGTTAATCCTAATATTATTGTATCAGCTGCACTAATGCCTGAGACCTCAGTTAATTCATACTATTATGGTCAAGATTCCGATGAGTTAGGTAAATACTTAGATATCATTATGCCTATGGCTTATAAAGGAAATTATGGTCAAAATAGTTCCTGGATTAAATCAGTAGCAACCTATTTCAAAAATCATTCTGGTAATGCAAAAGTATGGATTGTTCTTCAATCATATGTTTCTGATGATAATACTGCCAAATTAAGTAGTACTGCATTGAAAACCGATGCTCAGAATGCAATGAACGGTGGCGCTGATGGAGTAGTGTCCTTTAGATATGCTTTAACAAATTTATTTAATGCTAGCTCATTAAGTAATAGTAGTAACAACAATAATAGTAATAATAATGGTAACAATTCAACTAGCTATGTGACTATTGCTCAGGT
>NZ_BAGX02000015.1 GCF_000320505.1 Methanobrevibacter boviskoreani JH1 | reverse complement strand
ACAGGTTATTACTGCAGCTAATACTGTTAAATCATATTATGCAAGTAATAGTAAACTTCCATCAACAGTTAAGGTTGGATCTTATACCTGTACTATGAGTCAATTCTTATATTATGAGTCTTTGGCTATAGTTTATCTTTCACAAGGTAAGGGAACAAGTACAACATTGAATGTTCTTAATATTACTGTAAGTGAACCTGGAAATCCAACTGGTGATTCTATATCAAGTAGTAATTTAAACAAGGACGGTTATGTTGATTCTGCAAATAGAACTTATAAGTTCATTTTGAATTATGAACAAGGGCCTAACTATTCAACTACTACTGTTGGTAAAGTTCAATATGAAAACTTGATTGAGGCATTTAGCCGTGTATTAAGTTATTATGGTAGTAACAGTCAATTACCTAATTATGTTACAATCAATACTGCTTCAAGTAATACTGCTAATACTTCTTCAATTTCATCATTAGCTACTAGTATTACTTCCGGTTTAACCAGTGATTACGATAAAGCTAACGCTTTATTTAAATGGGTAAGAGATAATATTTTATATGATTATTATTCCAATTCCCAACAAGGTGCAGAAAAAACACTTAAAATTAAAAGTGGAAACTGTTGTGATCAATCCAATTTATATGTTGCTTTGTGTCGTTCAGTTGGCTTAACTGTTCGTTACGTACATGGATACTGTCATTTCTCTGATGGTTGGTATGGTCACGTTTGGACTGAAGTATATGTAAATGGTAAATGGTATAGTGCAGATTGTGTTTCAACTAGAAACACTTTCGGTGTAATTAATAATTGGAATACCGCTACTGCTACTATATACAATAGATATACTAATTTACCATTCTAGGGTAAAATTAAACAGATTAAA
Organism: Methanobrevibacter boviskoreani JH1; assembly: GCF_000320505.1. Lineage (NCBI taxonomy): Archaea > Methanobacteriati > Methanobacteriota > Methanobacteria > Methanobacteriales > Methanobacteriaceae > Methanobrevibacter > Methanobrevibacter boviskoreani. The sequence goes on along the minus strand of NZ_BAGX02000015.1, from coordinate 64,372 downwards.
GAATTTATTTAAGAAAAGGTTTATTTTTTTCCTTTTCTTTGAGAGGTTTTAAAATTTTCCTCTCTTTATTTTTTTCTTTTTTTTTAAACTTTTTTCATCATTACGATTTTTTATTTATTTTGTTTTTTGTTATTTTCACTAGTTTTTTCTTAGATTTTTTTTCCATTGGAATATCATTTCTTGTTTCTTATTGTTTTAATCTTTTTTTAATTATTTTCAATTATAATTTATTAAAATTAAGTAAAGTATATAAAAGTAAAAAATACAATATGAATATGGAAAATTTTAAGTGGGAAAACATTTTAATAAGATTTTTAGTTAAACTAAAACTTTTTATATAAATTCATAATAAATTATTATTAACTTAATGTTGAGGTTAAGCAATGGCAAAAAAACCAATTAGTGAAAATATAGAGGAATATTTGGAAACTTTATATAGGCAATCCTGTTTAACAGATCAGGTTTCTACAAACACATTGGCTAAAGAGTTAGGCGTTGCACCTGGAAGTGTAACTCAAATGCTTAAAAAATTGGAGGGTTTGGGATATATTAATTATATTCCTTATAAAGGAGCTCGTTTAACTAAAGAGGGTAGTAAAATCGCTCAAAAAATTACTAGAAAACACAGAATTTTAGAGTTATTCCTTAGAAACGATTTAAAAATCAAACCTGAAAATGTTCACGAACAAGCATGTGAAATGGAACATTCATTATCTGATGAGGCGGAAAGAGCTTTATGTCAAAGGTTACACCAACCTGATGTATGTCCTGAGGGAAGTCTTATCCCTGCATGTGATTATGACTTTGAAAACTGTGAAGATTGTATGGATTATGATTTGGATATAGATAATAAACAGTTAAGAAAATATAATCTTCTTTCATTGACTCAGATTAGGGAAGGTAAAGGGGGCATTGTCTCATTTATTCGAGGTAATAACTATCACTCTGAAAAGCTTCGAAAACTCAATATTGATATAGGTACCTATATTGAAATTATTGAAAGGGATAAATCTAAGGATTTTTTAATAATTACTATAGATGGAAAGGAGAATCCCATTGAAAGAGATTTAGCAAACAATATATTTTTAAATACTAATGTAAATTTATAATTTAAATTTTTTTTAATTATTTTAATTATACCTATTTGCAATTTAAATTACATCTTTTTTTCATTAATCTTTTTAATAATATTTATTTGATTATTTGATAGTTATCTTCTTATTATAAGTTTTAATTATATATATGGTGAAATACAAAATATTAATTATATTTAAAGATTTTTATAGATATAGGCTTAAGGTTTAGATTACTAAATTAATTTTTTCTTTATTTAGGTGTTTTAAATGCGTGGAGATTTATATGATGAGATAGTGACTGTTCCAATAACTGAGACTTCAAGAAGACCTATAGCATTAAATGAAAAAAGTCACTTTGGAAAATTAACAGATAAGGCTTTAGAGTTATCTTTAATTGAGGCAGCATATTTGATGAAGAACAATCGTTTAGATATTTATAAAGATGATGTTAAATGTGAACCTTCCTATATTATTAACTTAATAAAAGAAAGAGATATTTATGGGAAATTCCTTGTTTATTCAGATTTAAAGAATAGGGGATATGTTATAAAAACAGGATTTAAATATGGTTCTGAATTTAGATTATATGAACGGGGTTTGGCTCCTGGTAAAGGTCATTCCAACTATCTTGTAAAAGTGGTATATGAAAAGTATGAGATAAATGCTCTTGATTTTGCAAGCTATGTTAGAGTGGCACATGGTGTAAATAAGAATCTTCTACTTGCTGTTGTAGATGATGATCTGGATATAACATATTATAACATAGAATGGACAAGACCATAATTACTTTTTATTTAACTTTTTTTTAAAGATTTTAGGTGATAGAATGCTCGACCCATGGACTGCAGATGCATTTGATTATGATAAACTAGTAAAACAATTTGGTATTAAAGATTTTGAAGACGAACTTAATAAAATTGACAATCCTCATAGATTAATGAGAAGGAAAGTTATATTCGGTCAAAGGGATTTTGATAAAATTACAAATCTCATTAACTCAAATAAACCATTTGCCGTTGTAAGTGGTATGATGCCATCTGGACAAATGCATATAGGTCATAAAATGGTTGTAGATCAACTTAAATGGTATCAGGATCATGGAGCAAAATTATCCTTACCTATTGCAGATATGGAAGCTTATGCTGCAAGGGGAATTAGTTTTGAGAAGGGTAAAGAATTGGCTGTTAATGAGTATCTTACAAATTATATAGCACTTGGTCTGGATTTAACTAAAGACGATGTTGATGTTTATCTTCAATCTCAAAATCAGGTATTAAAGGATTTATCTTTTAGAGCATCTCTTAAAACTAATTTCAGTGAAATGAAAGCTATCTATGGATTTACTAATTCAACTAATCTCGCCCATGTAAATTCACCTCTTATGCAGGTTGCAGATATTTTGATTCCTCAGGTAGAAGAGAATGGAGGCCCTATCAATACTGTTGTACCTGTTGGTATAGATCAGGATCCTCATTTAAGGCTTACAAGGGATATTGCAAATAAACTTCATGACGAGTTAGGATTTTTAGTACCTTCAAGTACCTATCACAGATTCTTAACAGGATTGACAGGTGCTAAGATGTCTTCAAGTAAACCTAAAACTGCAATATTTTTAAATGATGAGACTAAAGATGCGGTTAAAAAATTAAAATCTGCAAAAACCGGTGGTAGGGAATCCCTTCAGGAACAAAAAGAGAAAGGTGGACAACCTGATCAATGTGTTATTTTTGAAGTATTGTTATATCATCTAATGGATGATGATAAAGAACTTGAAAAGGTTAAAGAGGAATGTTTAAATGGTACACTTCTCTGTGGTGATTGTAAAAACAGAACCTGCCAATTACTTTCCGAGTTTATGGACGATTTACACATTAAACAAGAAGAGGCAAATGAGATTGCCCAAACGTTATTTGATTAAGTTTTCTTTAAAACTTTTATCTGTGGTAATATGAATTCTATTAAAGATAATATTAAAGGATTGTTTACATACATTAAAATGTCAATTACTGTAAATAGGAAGATGTTTTATATTGCTATTTTATTGTTTGTCATACCAACAGTTATGGCATATTTTATGGCCCCTTTCTTTAAATCTTCAGTGGAACCTGTAATAAGCACAATGAGAAAACAAATTACCTCTGGTCAAATTACATTAACCTATCTGTCAATATTCTCAAATAATTTCCATGTATTATTTAGGATGTATTGGGGTGGAATTGTAGCCGGTATACTTCCTGCAATATTGATGGTTTTTAACGGATTGATTATAGGTTACTTCTTGACACGGGGATCTTTCATGCAAATATTGTTGTTCATTCTCCCCCATGGAATATTTGAGATTCCGGGATTAATATTTGGTGGTGCTGCAGGATTTACCTTATTTAAGTTTATTTATTATCTTATTAAAGACATTTGGAAACCAGATTGGGATTTTATTTTAAATAAAACCACCCATAAAGATAAAAATGGTTTAGAATTCAGCAAAGGTCAGGATATTTCTTTAACTAATAGATTTATCATATCCTTTGATAAGAACAATGATATCCTAATACAATCATTTGTTATATTTTTGATAGGTGTTATTTTACTTATGATTGCAGCATATATAGAAGTGTATATTACAAAGGATCTTGCAAATTATTTAATACAGACTTACCATATTAAATAAATCCTGTCCTTGTATTATAAAGCATTTAAACTTTAAATATTATTTTCTTATATTAACTTTTATATTAGAAAAAAAGTTTTATATTATAAAACTTAAAATATATTTGTATTATTTTTTTAAGATTTATTTTAGATATAAATTCTTTATCAAATTTATTTTAAAAAATTTATAAACATTTTTTCAATAATTAAATTAGTATCTTAATTGTTATTATGTAATGAAAAATGAAGATTAAAATTATAAATCTTATTTAACTATTTATTCTTAAGTGATATTATGATTCGATGTATATCTTGTGGTGAAGAATTTGATGATAATGAAATCATATATACTTGTCCTAAATGTGGATCTATTTTGGAAGCAGTTCCTGATTTTGATGTAGATAAAAGTATATTTGATGGTCGTCGTCAAAATGTATGGAAATATAAAGAATGTATACCTGTTGATGAGACTAAAATTGTATCTTTAGATGAAGGTGGAACTCCATTTGTACACTGCGACAAAATTGGAGATGAGCTTGGCGTAGATCTATACGTTAAAGTGGAGGGCTCAAATCCTACCGGTAGTTTTAAAGATAGGGGTATGACAGTAGGTATGACTAAGGCTATGGAACTTGGTGTTCACACCGTAGGATGCGCTTCAACTGGAAACACTTCCGCTTCACTTGCCGCTTATGCCGCACGTGGAGGACTTAGATGTGTTGTATTCTTACCGTCAGGTAAAGTAGCTTTAGGTAAACTTGCACAGGCAATGTTCCATGGTGCTGAAGTATTTTCTATTAATGGTAATTTCGATCAAGCTCTTGAGGCTATGACAGAACTTGCTCTTGAGAAACACTTATACTTATTAAATTCAATTAATCCTTTCAGATTGGAAGGTCAAAAAACAATTGGATATGAAATTGTACATGATTTAGGTTGGCAATCTCCAGATAGAATAATTTTACCTGTAGGTAATGCTGGAAACATTTCCGCTATTTGGAAAGGTGTAAATGAATTCCATAATGCAGGGTTTATTGATGATTTACCAATGATGACTGGTATCCAAGCGGAAGGTGCAGCTCCTGTTGCAAACTCATTTAGAAAACATACTATGGATTTAAAACCTGTTGAAAATCCTGAAACTGTTGCAACAGCTATTCGTATAGGAAATCCCGTATCTTCACAGAAAGCGTTACATGCTATTTATGATTCCGACGGTTACTGTGAAACCGTATCTGATGATGAGATATTGGATGCTCAAAAATACCTAGCAAGAACTGAGGGTATTGGAGTAGAACCTGCATCTGCTGCATCTATTGCTGGTTTAAGAAAATTAGTAGATAATGGTGTTGTAGATAAAGGTGAACGTGTTGTATGTGTTGTAACTGGTCATGTATTAAAAGATCCGGATACTGCTATTAAAGCATGTGTAGAACCTACTCAGATTGATGCAGATGTTGATAAGTTAAGGGATATTATTGTAAATGGTAAGAAAGAATAGCTTCCCTATTCTTTTTATTTTTCTTATAGTTTTTAAAGAATTTTTAAATAGTTTCTATTAGAGTTTATTAACTGTTTTTTTTATTTTTCGTTTAGAAGATAATTTTTAGATATTTTTTTATTTTTCTTATATTTTTTTAAAGAATTTTTAAATAGTTTCTATTAGAGTTTATTAACTGTTTTTTTTTTATTCTTCTTAAAACAGTTTTTAGAGAATTATTTTTTCTATATTCTTTTTACTGTATATTTATTTAAGTGTTAAAATTTTTAATTTAAAATTTATGTTCTTGTTTTCCATATAAAAGTTGTATAAATTTGGTATATGTCTAATATTTTCTATTTATCTCTATTTTTCTTAAAATAATTTTAGTTAGGTATTTATATTTAATTAAATAGAATTATATGTAATATTTAAAAATAAGAATTATTTATTCAGTATTTTGATTTAAATAAAATTAATTGAACTTTTATTGAAAAATATAAAAGAATATTAGGAATTTAATTTTTTATAAATTTATTATTGCACTGAATTTTTAAAATTATCTTGGTATTGTAAACCATTTTCTAATTCATAACCCCTATATTATTTTAATTAAGAATAATAAATTTTAATGATATCTATTAAATTTTAAGATAATAATTACCAATATATTTATATATTAAAAAGAATAAACTATGTATTAACAAAAATTGAGGTGAAAATATGGAATTACCAATCGCTCCTATTGGAAGAATCTTAAAAAATGCTGGTGCTGACAGAGTCAGTGATGATGCTAAAATCGCTTTAGCTGAAGCTATTGAAGATTACGGTAATGAAATCGCAGCAAAAGCAGTTCAATTAGCTAAACATGCTGGTAGAAAAACTGTTAAAGTTGAAGATGTCAGATTAGCTGTAAAATCTTTCTAGATTCTCTTAGATGAATTAAGTAAAGAGTACCTTTACTTAATATTCTTTTTTAATTATATATTATTTTTTCAAAACTATTTTTTAAGTTAATTTATCCTATTTTCCAGAATTGATTTATTATAATAATTTTGAATGTATTCGGTTTTATAATAATTTTTATTATAGTTTTATAAACACCAATTGATTTTTACTTTTTTTAATAGAAAATACCAAACATTTATATGTTAGTATAACATATTTTATAATGTCTAGTTTTCTAGAATTTCATTAATTACTAAATTTTATAATAATAGTGCAAATGACTATACATTTATATAATAATATAAGTATTGAAAATATAATCCCACTGTTTTTTTTATTTTAAAAGGGATTTTATTTAGTGATATATGATATATTTAGAATAATTATAGACTTTAATTAAATCCTGTAATCTTTATAAAAGATTTGGGATAATGCAAGTCATTATATTCAGATTCTGTTTATAATATTTGCTGATCGATGGCGAAAGCCAGATGAAATAGGAGGTAAATAATATGGCAAAACCAATTTATGTAAAATTTGATACACCTGAAGAAATAGCTGATAAAGCTGAAGAAGCTTTAGAAACCGCAAAAAATACTGGAAAAGTAGCAAAAGGAACTAATGAAGTAACTAAATTTATTGAAAGAGGTAACGCAGAATTAGTCGTTATTGCAGAAGATGTAGATCCTGCTGAAATTGTAGCACATATTCCTGTTCTTGCAGAAGAAAAAGAAATTCCTTATGTTTACTTAGCAACTAAAGATAAAGTCGGTGGAGCTGCAGGTTTATCTGTCGGTACTGCTTCAGCTTGTATTGTAGAAGCTGGAGAAGCTGAAGAATTAGTAAAAGAAGTTGTTGAAAAAGTAGCAGAACTTAAAAACTAATTGTAAGCTCTGTAGAAAGCATAGTCTTTCATCTTAGTTGACGGTGATTATATGGAAGAAGGAACTCCTGCTGAAGTTATAGAAGTTCTTAAAAGAACTGGTATGACTGGAGAAGTAATGCAAGTAAAATGCAGAATCCTCGATGGTAGGGATAAAGGAAGAATTTTAACAAGAAACATCATGGGCCCTGTAAGAGAAGGTGATGTTTTAATGTTACTAGATACTATTAGAGAAGCTAAAGAAATTAGAACTCCATGGTATTATAAGAAGGTGTTTACATGAGAACTTGTTCATTCTGTGGTAAAGAAATAGTAGATGGTACAGGAAAAATGTATGTTAAAAAAGATGGATCTGTCTATTTCTTTTGTAGTAGTAAATGTGAAAAAAATATGATTAAACTTGGTAGAGTACCAAGAAAAGTTAAATGGGTTAAACAATGATTCAAAAAACTTATGTTATGTTAAAACCTGACGCAGTTGGCCGTCGTTTAATGGGTAAAATTTTATCTCGTTTTGAAGAAAAAGGTTTAAAAATCGTTGCTTTAAAATTAAGAATGATTTCCGAAGATTTAGCAAAAGAACATTATGGTGAACACAAGGATAAACCTTTCTTTGAAGGATTAATTGAATATATCACTTCAGGACCTGTACTTACTATGGTTATTGAAGGAGATGAAGCTATTAGTGTAATCAGAAAAATGGTTGGAGCAACCAATCCTCAAGAAGCTGATGTAGGAACTATTAGAGGAGATTTTGGTATGGATACTGGAAGAAACATAATCCATGCATCTGATGCACCTGAATCCGCTGAAAGAGAAATTAACCTTTTCTTCAATGAAGATGAAATTATTGATTATTCAATGTCTGACAACAGTTGGATTTATGAATAAATTTTCAATTCTTTTTAATTAAAGAATTTATAAGCAAATCTAAAAGAAATTTAAAATTAAATTTTTTTAAATATTTAAAAATTAAATATGTGGAGATAATATGAATATACGATCACCTATTGTTTCTGTATTAGGTCATGTAGATCATGGTAAAACAACATTACTTGATTATATTAGAGGTAGTACTATAGCTAGTAGAGAAGCCGGTGGTATTACTCAACATATAGGAGCTACTGAAATACCTATTGAAACTATTTCAGATATTTGTGGTCCACTTATTGATAAATTATCTATAGCAGATACTATTCCTGGACTTTTCTTTATTGATACTCCTGGACATGCAGCTTTCACATCTTTAAGAAAAAGAGGTGGAGCTTTAGCAGATTTAGCTATTTTAATTGTTGATATAAATGAGGGTTTTAAACCTCAAACATTAGAGGCTTTAAATATTTTAAAAATGTATAAAACTCCATTTATAGTTGCTGCAAATAAAGTCGATAAATTATTTGGCTGGGACTCAATTGAAAATGCTTCATTTACTGAGAGTTTTAAAAGTCAAGCTCCTAGTGTTCAACAAGACCTTGAAATGAAAGTTTATGAAGTTGTTGGTAGATTACATGAAGCTGGATTTCAATCAGAAAGGTTTGATCGTGTAAGTGATTTTGCATCTCAAATTGCAATTGTACCGATTAGTGCAAAAACTGGTGAAGGAGTAATTGAATTAATTACAATGTTACTTGGTCTTGCACAAAAATATTTAACATCTCAACTTGCTATCCATAAAGACGCTCCTGCAAAGGGTACTGTTCTTGAAGTTAAGGAGGAAGTTGGTTTAGGTACAACTATTGATGCTATTATTTATGATGGTGTTTTGAAAACAAATGATGAAATAGCATTAATGGTTCCAGGTGATGTAATAACAACAAAGATCAGGTCAATTTTAAAACCACGTCCTTTAAATGAAATAAGGGATTCAAAGAATAAATTTGAAAAAATTGATCAAGTAACTGCAGCAGCAGGTGTTAAGATTGCTGCTCCTCATTTGGATAATGTTATTTCTGGTTCACCTCTTCAAGTATTAAACGATAAAGAAGATGTTAAGGAGCAAATCCTTAAAGAAATTGATGATGTTACAATAGATACTGAAGACCGTGGAGTATTAGTTAAAGCAGATACTTTAGGTTCTCTTGAAGCTATTGTAAGTCTTTTAACTGATTTAAAGGTTCCGATCAGATCAGCTGATATTGGAGATGTATCTAAAAGAGATGTAATAAATGGTCAAATAGCATCTGAAGAAAATGACGAGGATGGAGTTATTTTTGCATTCAATGTAAGTGTACATCCTCAAGTCCGTGAAGATCTGGAAGAATCTGATGTTAAGTTATTTGAAGGTGAAGTAATCTATCAATTAACTGAGGATTATAGTATTTGGATTAAAGAGAAAAAAGAGGCTGAACGTAAGGCTTATCTTGATGCTATTATTAAACCCGGTAAAATATTCTCAATACCTAAATTGATTTTTAGACAAAGTAAACCTGCAATTTGTGGTATTGAGGTTTTAAGTGGTACAATAAAACCAGGTTATCCATTGATTAATGCTAATGGACATCCTGTAGGTAAAATTGCAAGTATGGAAGATAATGGTGAATCTTTACAATTTATTTCACGTGGTCAAAAGGTTGCAATGGCAATAGACAATGCAATCGCAGGTAAGGATTTTGAGGAAGGAGATGAACTGTATATTGATATTCCTGAGAATCATTATAAAGTCTTAAACCGTGAATTTAAAGATAAATTGTCCGAGGATGAATTACAAACTTTGGATGAGTTTGTAGAAATCAAAAGGCGTAATGACCCTGATTGGGGTAAATTAGGTTTGTTTGAATAATCATTATTATTTAATTGATTTTAGATTTGGTTAAAACATAACTAATAATCGTATTATATAGGAATTTTATAAAAAAACTAAAAGGAGGAATAGCTGTGGTATTTAAAGTAGTTGTTTCTGATAAAGATCAAACTTACCAAATTGAAACTGAAGAAACTATTTTCAATGGTAAAAAAATCGGTGACGATGTTGACGGTAGTGCTATTGGTTTAGATGGTTATAATTTAAAAATCACTGGTGGATCTGATAAGAACGGATTTGCTATGAGAAAAGATATTTCAGGACCTAGAAGAATCAAAACTTTAGTATCTGGTGGAGTAGGTTACAAACCTGAAAGAGCTGGAGAAAAAAGAAGAAAAACAATGAGAGGAAACACTATATCTGATGATATTGTTCAAATCAACACCATTGTTTTAAGTCGTGGTTCAAAATCTTTAAGTGATATCTTAGGATCTGATGAAGAAGATGAAGAATAGTTATACTATTCTTAATTTAAATTTTTTATGAATTTTATAATTTTTAAGTAAGGTGTAATCTGTGAAAGTACAGGCTGATGTAAATATAGGTTTAGTTGGACATGTAGATCATGGTAAAACTACACTCACAAAAGCTTTATCTGGAGTATGGACTGATACACACAGTGAAGAAACTAAAAGAGGTATCTCTATCCGTTTAGGTTATGCAGATATTGAATTTAGAAAATGTCCTGTTTGTGATGAACCTCAGTGTTATACTACAAAAGAAGTATGTGAACATTGTGGTAATAAAACTGATGTAATTAAGAAAATTTCATTTGTAGATGCTCCGGGACACGAGACTTTAATGGCTACAATGTTATCTGGTGCTGCAATAATGGATGGTGCAGTTTTAGTAATTGCTGCAAATGAACATTGTCCACAGCCACAAACTAAAGAGCATTTAATGGCTCTTGATGTAATTGGTGTAAAGGATGTTATTGTAGTTCAAAACAAAATAGATATTGTTTCTAAAGAAAGAGCTATTGAAAGTTATAAGGAAATTAAGGAGTTTGTAAAAGGTACCTGTGCCGAAGATGCCCCTATAATACCTGTATCTGCTCAACAAGGTGCAAATATTGATATTTTAATTGAAGCTATTGATAAAAATATTAAAACACCTAGAAGAAGTGTTAGAAAATCTCCATTAATGTATGTAGCTCGTTCATTTGATATTAATAAACCTGGTTCTTCACCTGATAAAATTAAAGGTGGAGTTATTGGTGGTACATTAGTACAAGGAACTCTCCATTTGGGAGATACAATTGAGGTAAGACCTGGTGTTGACGCTAGTTCTGATAAAGATAAAAATTCAAATTGGATTCCACTTAAATCAGAGATTATTGGTTTAGAGGCAGGAGGTCAACAAGTTGAAAAAGTTACCCCTGGTGGATTAGTAGGTGTCGCTACTAAACTTGATCCATCTCTTACTAAAGCCGATTCTTTAAGTGGTTCTGTTGCAGGTAAAGAAGATAAATTGCCTCCAGTTTTATTCAATTTTGAAATGGATGTAAACCTTTTAGAACGTGTTGTTGGTACTAAAGAAGAGAGAGAAGTTTCACCAATTAAACTTAAAGAACTTTTAATGATTAACTGTGGTACAACTACTACCATTGGTGTAGTAACTTCACTTAAAGGCGGATTAGTTGGTGTTAAATTGAAATTACCTATTTGTGCTGATAAAGATACAAGAGTAGCTTTAAGCCGTAGAGTCGGTGCTCGTTGGAGATTAATAGGTTTTGGTATTATAAAATAGATTATTTTATTAAATTTTTTAACAATATTTATTAAGAACTAATCGGTTTAATAAGTAATTTTTTCTTTTAATAGATTTTCTAGAAGGCATTAAATGGTAAATGAGGTTGTAATTGATACAAATTTTTTCATGGCTCCATTTCAATTTAATATTGATATAATTGAAGAGCTTAAAAAAGTTTTACCGTCTTATACATTAACCACTCCTAAATTTGTAGTAAGTGAGTTGGAAGGATTGAAGAACAATAAAAATAAAACTATTAGAACCGAAGCGTCTTTAGCTTTAAAAATAGCTCAATCTGATGATGTTGAAATAATGGATGTTTCAACAAAAAAAGGAGAAACAGTTGATGATGCACTTCTTAGAATCTCTGATTCCAGAATTCTTGCAACAAATGATGTTGAATTGAAGAATCGTGCAAAAGATAGATCTATTAAGGTTGCATATATCCGTCAAAAGAGATATATTCAAGTGGAATAGGTGACTATTAATTGTTTTAATAAGTATTTTTAATAAATTCAATTAAATTTATATTATTAATTGTTTCTAAAATTAATAAATTGAATTCTTAATATTTTAAATATCGTTAAAAATAAATAAGATATTAAATTATATATTTTATTAGAATTTTTTATTAACTTATAAATTATTTAATTTTTGATAAAAATATGAGGGATTATTTTGTATTATACGACTAAAATTGAGGATACCGTAAGGATAGCTCCTTATAAATTTAAATATCCTTTAAAAGATGTAGCAATTGATACTCTTAATGAAGCTTATATTGGTCAACTTGATAAAAAATTAGGTTTACTTGTTTGTGTTTATGAAATTGATGAAATTAGTGAAGGTCAATTAGTTATAGGTGATGGAGCTACTTATCATCATGTGACATTCTCCGCTATATTTTATAAACCTGAACAACAGGAAATTGTACTTGGTCAAGTTATAGAAATAGCTGAATTTGGAGCATTTGTTAGGATTGGACCTATGGATGGTTTAGTCCATGTTTCACAAGTAACCGATGATTATATTAACTATGATCCTAAGAATGTTGCACTTGTTGCAAGCGAATCCAGTAAAGTCCTTGGAGAGGATGATTTAGTTAGGGCTAGAATTGTTGCTTTAAGTCTCAAGTCTAAATCTGCAAGGGATAATAGAATTGGTCTTACAATGAGACAACCCGGTTTAGGTAAATTAGAATGGATAGAAGAGGATAAAAGGAAGAATAAAAAATGACTGAAAAAGCATGTCCAAAATGTAAAAGGATAACTCATAATGATATTTGTCCGGTATGTCCCGGTAAGGTAGCTACTTCAGACAATTGGAGTGGTCTTTTAATAGTTCTTAATCCAGATAATTCTAAAGTTGCTGAAGAATTAAATATTACATTACCTGGCGAGTATGCATTAAGGGTTAAATAGACTTTAAAATTTATTTTTTTATTATTCTAAAACTAACTTTATGATTAAGAAATTACTCATATAAAATTTAAAATATAAATAATTTATAAATAATATTTATTAGGTAAGGGTTAAATTGTTACAAATTACTACTAAATTAATTCAGGAATTAAAAGATCCTTTAGGGGAATTATATCCTAATTTTGAGGATGCATTGGAGGATATCAAAGCTTCTAAATTCTTAATTTCTGCTGGAGATTGTACTTTAAATAACCTTATTTCTCATAATATTTATCCCGATGTAGGGATAATTGATAATCGTATTCAAAGAAAGGATCACGATTCTATAATAAATTATACTGATAATATTTTAACAGCAGTAAATCCTGCTGGAACTATAACCGATGATCTATGGGAAACCATAGAGTTTGCTATAAAACAATCAATTGAAAATAATACCAGATATATTATTGATGTTGATGGGGAAGAAGATCTTGCAGTTCTTCCTATAATTGCATTAGCTCCAGAATATACTACTGTATTATATGGACAGCCTAATGAAGGTTTAGTTTTATTAAATGCTGGTGATTTAAAAGAGAAAGGTGAGAAATTTATCAGTGATTTTAATGAGATATAATCTCTTAAATCCATTTGCTCTAATGATAAATTAGCTAACCTTAAAATTAACTGTGAGGGTTAACTATGGAAATAGAAATTATTGAAGAAAAAGAAAATAAAATTTTTAACAGAAAAGAAATTAAATTTTATATTAATTATGAGGGAGAACCTACTCCTAAAATAATTGATGTTAAAAATAGATTAGTTGCTCAACTTGATTCACAAAAAGATTTAGTTGTTGTAGACACTATTGATCCATATTATGGTGAACCTAGAGCTTTAGGTTATGCAAAAGTATATGCTACAAAAGAAGATGTAGACTATATTGAAACCGAAAGTGTTTTACTTAAAAATACTGAACCTGCTGAAGAACCTGAAGAAGAGGAAGAAGAATAAGTGGAGGCTTTTTGATGAAAGTATCTAGTTTATATGAAGTAAAAGATGATAAATTAGAAAGAAAAAATCCAGTATGTCCTCGTTGTGGTGGAGGAGTCTTTATGGCTGACCACGGTGACAGATACGCATGTGGTAAATGCGGATATACTGAAATGAAAAACAAAGATTAAGTATTTTACTTAACCTTTTTTCTATTTTATTTACTTTTAGAGTTTTATTGTTTAATGCCTTTTAACTTCTTTTTTAGTTTTATTTTAAATTTATTTAGTTTTTAGTATTATTTTAATGTTTTATAAAATCCGTTCTCTTTTTTTATATTTATTCTTTAGTTATGTCTTTTTTTACTGATTAGTTTTTTTTTAAGGTTTATTGTTTATAATCTATTTTGATTTTCGATGGTACTTTCCTAATCTTATAATAATTTAGTTTTGTTTTAGAATTTGTTTAGATAGTTTAATAAATAGCTTAAATTCTTCTAGTAATTTTAAGTTTCAAATTCCTTCTATTTCTTTTAATGTTAATTAAAACTTTCTAGAATTATTGGTATAATCGAATTAATTAATTAATTATTTATATTTATTTTACAAATATTATATTATTATAATTAAGATTATTTTTTATCATTAAAATTATTAGGTGAGGCTTTTGATTTTACGTAGTGGAAGATTAGATAAAGAGATGACTGATGAGGCAGCTGAATTTACTTCATCACTTGAAGCTGATAAGGAAATTTTTTATGCAGATATTAAATGTAATTATGCACATACTTTAATGTTAAAAGAAGAGAAGATTATTGATGAGGATATTGCAGATAATATTCTTCATGCTCTTTTAAAACTTAAAGAGGAAGGTTATTCAGTATTAAACTTCGATCCGTCTGTTGAAGATATACATATGGCAATTGAAAATTATGTAACAGATATTGTTGGTCCAAATGCAGGATTTATGCATACGGCAAAATCAAGAAATGATCAGGTTGCAACTGATATAAGACTTGTAACCCGTGAAAAAATAAAGGATATTCAAAATGATATTCTTGATTTTATGGAGGAATTAGTGGATATGGCTTCAAACTATAAGGAATCTGTATTTATCGGTTTCACTCATCTTCAGCATGCACAGCCTATAACTATTGCTCATCATTTAATGGCTCATGTACAGGCTTTGAAGAGGGATTATGAAAGGTTATCAGATACTTATAAACGTGTAAATCTTAATCCTTTAGGTTCCGCGGCAATGACTACCACTAGTTTTCCGATAAATAGGGAACTTACAACAAAGTTGTTAGGTTTTGATGGATATCTTGAAAATTCCATGGACGGTGTTGCATCAAGGGACTTTGCAATAGAGGCAATATTTGACTTATCATCATTATGCACTAATCTTTCAAAGATATGTGAGGAACTAATACTTTGGAGTACCTATGAATTTGGAGTAATTCAAATGGATGATGCATACTGTTCCACATCATCAATCATGCCCCAGAAGAAGAATCCCGATGTTGCAGAGGTTGCAAGAAGTAAGGCCACACGTGTTAACGGAGAACTTGTAACGGTTTTAACAATGCTTAAGGCATTACCATATACCTATAATAGGGATCTCCAGGAAATCACACCTCATTTATGGTATAGTTTTGAACAATCTAAAGCTGTTTTAAGTATTGTATCTAAAATGCTTTTATCCGTTAAATTCAATGAGGATAGATGTTTGGAACTTGCAGGTAAGAACTTTGCTACTGCTACTGATTTGGCTGATATCATGGTAAGGGAGCGAAAGATACCATTTAGAACAGCTCATAAAATAGTTGGAAGGGTGGTAAACGAGGCAACTGCTCAAAAAATGGAGGCAACAGATGTTACAAGTGGATTTGTTGATGATATTGCAGAGGAGCTTGGTTTTGATAAATTAAATCTTCCTGAGAATCTTGTAAAGAATGCATTAAATCCCCTTGAAAATGTTAAAATGAGACAAGTTCCAGGTGGTCCTTCCCCTGAAATGGTTACCCTTGCAATGGACAACATTAAAAAGTTTATAAAAGAAGAAAGATCTAATTAATCTAATAGATTTTTTTATTTTTTTTTAATTTAATTGTTTTATTGAAATTTACATTCCTGTAATGTCAGGGTAACTTTGATTTTTAAAATAGCATCTAAAATATCGTTCTATGGTTTATATTCCAAGATCTTCTAATTTTTTATCGATTTCTTCATCAGTTAAATCATCCTCTTCATTGTCTTCCTCATCTTTCTCGTGATTTAACATTTTAAGACGATTGAGTTCCGCCTCCTTCATGATTTCCTCTTTATTTTCTCTCCAATTATTTACTATTTCCCTTTCTAAATCGTCATCCACCTCAATAACCGGTCCAGTATAGTCACAGTTATAGCAAATCCATCTTGACCAGACCTGTGGAATAATCCATTTTACTTTACGTGAACCACATCTGGGGCATATTTTCTTTTTCATAAAAATCGAAACTGTTTTTTATTAAGCCTTATAGGGGAATCGAACCCCTATTATTCGTTTACGAGACGAAGGTTTTACCATTAAAACTAATAAGGCACACTTAGTATAACTTTTATTGGATTTAATATTTAATAATATGTGATTAATATTAAAAAAATGGATGGGGTATTTATTTTATTTGATCTTATAAAAACTCCATATAAGGTCTAATGCCTCTCCGACTTCAAGGGCACCTGAGCGTGTTTCCCTAAGTATTCTTTGAATGGAATACTTTCTCATGTGGGGGTATTTTCTGTGAACCTCATATAGAAGTGGACAGCCAAATCCTTTAATTTCTTTAAAGTCATAGTCCTTCATTAATTTCTTGCCCTCTATTTTACCACAGGATAATGATGCAGGTAAGTTTAATCGTTTAATATTATGATTATTATATAGGTTATCTGTGATGCATTGGCTACCGGTAGATAACATGTCACCAAATATTACTATTGGAATATTGTTTTCTATGGCATAATCGAATATTGTAGACTCGATTTGTTTGGAGCATCTTCCACAGGGGTGGATTCTTCCGGAAAGACATTCCTTAATCAATTCGGAGTAATCAATATCAATATATCTATGTTGGATACCTGTTTGATTGCAGATATTGTCAATGTTGTTTCTAAATTGTTTTGGAAGTACAATAGTGCCTGGATTGACACTTATTGCAATGGGGTTGAATCCTAAATATTGTGCTAAAACTAGTGAGAAACTACTATCCACACCACCGGATAATGCAACAACGGCTTTATGGGTAGTATTGTCAACATTATCCAAATTATCTCTAAAATTTTCATTGAGATATTTTTCAAGGTTAAAATAACTTAAGTTTTCTAGTTTATACTGAATCGTTTTTTTAAGATTTTCAATTGGAATATATAAACCATCTTCCTTGTTTAATGTATTTTGAAAGCTCCTAACTTTATCGAGTGATAGTTTTAATCTATATTCCTTTTGCATAAAATCTGTATAGCTTTCTACATGGATACTGTTAATGTCTAGATCTTCTTTCAGTCTTCCTACAATCCATCCCCCTTTGCCGATTATTGCAGATTTATCAGGCCTATCCATTCCAATAATCCATAATTCATTAAGGCCCTCATCATAATGGATCTCTTTAATATTTATATCTGCCTCTTTATGGTCGATTTCTTTAAATATTCTGTTAATATTTTCAAGAATAATGTCCTCTGTTATTTTCATTTTACACCATTTTATCTAATTTCTTATAAGTGTTTTTATTAAATTTACTATATTTAGTTTTGATTCAATTAATTAATAAATCTTGTTTTATAACTTTTCCTATTGTTCTGTTTAAATATAAATTATTTTTAAAAACTTAATTTAATTCTTTTATAAGATAAACAAGTAATTGATTTTTATATTTATTAGTAAATAATCCTATTCTATCTTTTTATTCTATTTTGAAAACTATTTAATTAGTTATTATAAAAATTATAAGTTATAAGTTTTTTAAAAAAACTAAACTTTATATATAGGTGAATTATATAATATTATTTAATAGAAATATATTATTTTTTTAAAATATATAGGATACTGATGAATGTAATAATTTTAATAAATATTGGTCGATAAAAATGGCAAAATTCTTAGGAATATTAGGAGATAATGAGGAAGAACCTACAGATCGTTATAATCCTAGATTCATTGAGGATAACATTAAGATAGGAGTCAACTATAAAAGATTTTCAAAATCACCTGTAATAGGTAGAAATCCTTTTATAAGATCAAATTCTGTTATCTATAATGATGTAGTTATTGGTGATGATTTTAGAACAGGTCACAATGTCTTAATCAGAGAAAATACTACAATTGGCGATGATGTTCTTGTTGGAACAAATACAGTTATTGAAGGAAACTGTGTTTTGGGAAATAATATAAGTATACAGTCTAATGTATATATTCCATCAAATAGTATAATAGAAGATAATGTGTTTATTGGTCCATGTACTTGTTTTACTAATGATAGATATCCAGTTAGAGTGGATTATGAATTGAAAGGACCCCAAATAAGAAGAGGGGCTTCTATAGGGGGAAACTCAACATTCTTATCTAATCTAGAGATAGGGGAAGGAGCTATAGTTGCTGCAGGAGCGGTTGTAACCAGAAGTGTTCCTCCATATTATTTAGCTATAGGTACACCTGCTAAAATCAAACCATTACCAGCCTCACTTAGGGTTCCAAACATGATTTAGTTTAAAAACTTTTTTTTAATTAGTTTTTCACTTTTTTTTATTTATTTAGATTTTTAGTTTAACATTTTTTTAATTAGTTTTTCACTTTTTTTGTTTTATTTAATTAGTTTTAATATACTCATGTTTTTTAGATCCTGATTCACATTTTTTTGTCTATTTTACTTTTTTTATATTATTTCAATTTGATTGAATCTATTTTATAACCTTTATATTTTGGATATTTTTTTAATTTTGTTTATATTGGTTTATTTTTATTTTTTTTCAAATTATCATTCTTTAAATCCATATTTACTAAACATTTAAATAATATAAAAATGATAATTTAATTTTAATATTATACTTATTCTTAATTAATTTTTAATTACTATAATTTTATTAAGGAGAATCATTATGATTGTTAAAGATTGGTGTGTTTACTGTGGTGAATGTGCAGGTGTATGTCCTAGAAATTTAATCACAGTCAGAGAGACAAATTTGGAATTTAAAACTGATGAATGTAAGGAATGTAGTACATGTGTTGATGCATGTCCAATTAATGCTTTAGAACAAGAATAGGTGATAAAATGATTGAAACTGATGTATTGGTAGTTGGAGCAGGTCCTGCTGGTTCTACAGCAGCTAAACATGCAGCATTAGGTGGGGCTAAAGTAATTTTAATGGATAAAAAATCTGAAATTGGAGCACCAAAAAGATGTGCTGAAGGGGTTTCAAAAAAAGGTCTTAAAAAATTGGGTGTTGAACCTAATCCTAGATTTGTTGCTAAGGAATTAGATGGTGTAAGACTCGTATCACCAGATGATACTAGTGTATGGATGACTTCCGAAGAGATTGAACTTCCTGAAGCAGGTTATATATTGGAAAGAAAGGTCTTTGATAAATTTATGGCTATGGATGCTGCAAGGGCTGGAGCAGAAATTAAGATTAAAACATTGGCAAAAGGAGTTACTAAAACCGATGATGGTTATATTGTAAGCTGTGAACAATATGGTAAGGATATTGATATCAAAGCTAAAATTATCATTGCAGCAGATGGACCGGAATCTCATATAGGAAGATGGGCAGGATTAAAAACCGCTCAAAAAGCAGTAAACATGGAATCTGGAGTTCAATATGAAATGTGTAATCTTCACTTTGAAAGACCTGGAGTAATTGAATTTTATTTCGGATCCTGTGCTCCTGGAGGATATGTCTGGGTTTTCCCTAAAGGTGACGATATAGCAAATGTAGGTCTTGCAATACTTGCACCTCATGCAGATAAAGTTAACCCAGGTAAAACTGCAAAGGAATATTTGGATGATTGGATAGCAACCAGCCCAATTACAAAAGATGCTCAAGCTGTTGAGTTAAATGTAGGTGGAGATCCTGTTGGTGGAATGCCTAAAAAAATCTATGCTGACAATATAATGGTCTGTGGAGATGCGGCAGGTCAAGTAAATCCTTTAACCGGTGGAGGAATTATCAGTGGTATGACCGGTGGTATGTATGCTGGTCAGGTAGCTGCCGAGGCTATTAAAGAAGGGGATTGTTCTGCTAAATTCCTTAAAAAATATGATAAATTAGTTAGGGATGATATTGGAGATGAAATCAAGAAATATGCTGTTGTTCAAGATTATATGCTTGGTTTAAAAGATGAGGATCTTGATAAGATAGCACATGAATTTGTGGATGTTGATTTCTCAAAAGTTTCTACAACCCAACTTGTAAAAGCTTTAATCAAGGTATCACCTTCAGCTGCTTTAAAATTAGGTAAATACTTCTTATAGATTTTTTTTTACCTTTTTATTTTTTTTATTATTGTTCAATTATTTTTTATTTTATTCTGTTATTGTATATTTTTTTAATGTTTATGTTCTATTTTTATCTATTTTTCCTTATTGTTACTTTAAAGTTACTTATTAATTTAAATATCTTTAAATTAAATTATAATTAAAGTTTATTACTTAATATTGTATGGAGAAATGCTAAAATGTTTAAAATGAATTCATGGACAAAAAAAGATAATTATTACAATCCTAAAAACTTCAAAAAATTTATGAATGCTTCAAATATCAATGCTGTATCTACTGCTTGTGGTTCTGAAGTTGATACTGCTTGTGGTTCTGAGGTTTTTGCTGCTTGTGGTAGTGAAGTTGATACTGCTTGTGGTTCTGAGGTTTTTGCTGCTTGTGGTAGTGAAGTAAACTTATAAATTTTATTGTTAATTAATTTTTAACAACTTTTTTTTCTATTTTTTTAAGTGGTGTTATTTAGTGAAAGAATTTTTTGCTTTTCAATGGCATATAACTGATTATTGTGATCAAAGATGCAAACATTGTTATATCTTTAATAATGAACATGTAACTGATTTAAAAACTGTAAGTTATGAGGATGCAGAAAAAATTTTTCTTAATTGCCTAGATATGTGTAATGTGATTAATAGAAATCCATTCTTCTTTCTAACTGGTGGTGACCCTTTATTACATCCTGATTTTTTTAAAATAATTGATTTATTTAAAAAAAACCATATTAAATTCGGTATTCTTGGAAATCCATTTCATTTAGATCAAGATTTATGTAATGGATTACATGAAGCAGGTTGTATTGCTTATCAATTATCTTTGGATGGTCTTGAAAAGACTCATGATTACTTTAGGATGCCAGGTTCTTATCAGAATACTTTAGAAAGTATAAAATATTTAAAAAACAGTGGTATCAAAGTAAATATCATGTCTACCGTATCCAAGATTAATATGAATGAGATTCCAGAATTAATTGATGTTGCGGTTGCAAACAATGTTGACACTTTTAGTTTTGCAAGATATTGTCCTGAAGAGTTTGACGAGGAAAGTCATATAACACCTTTAGAGTATAAAGAATTCTTATCAAAATGTTGGGATAAGTTTAATGAATATAAAGATTCTGAAACTAACTTTAATTTAAAAGATCATCTTTGGACTTTGTTTTTATATGAAAAGGGATTATTTAAGATTCCTAAAGATTTAGATGACGATGTAATCTATGATGGTTGCAATTGTGGAAATTCACATATAACGATACTTCCAAATGGGGATGTATGCGCTTGTAGACGTATGGAAAGTTGTATTGGTAATATCTTTGATGAAAATATAGTTTCATTATTTACAAGTCGTAAAATGGATGAATATCGTCAGTACGAAAGCTTTGAAAAATGTAGTAGATGTGAATTATTAAGATTCTGTAGGGGATGTCCTGCTGTAAGTTATGGATATACTGGAAATATGTATAGTCCTGATCCTCAATGTTGGAAAATAATTGAATAATTCTCATGTTTTATTTAAATTTAAATTAAATATTCTGTGGATAAGATATGAAAGCTGTTGTTTTAGAAGATGTATGCAATTTAGAAGATTTAAAAGTAAGTAATATTCCAATTCCCAAAATCAAGGACGGCTGGGTTTTAGTTAAAGTTTTAGGTTTTGGAATAAATAGGTCTGAATTAATTCTCTGTGAATCAGAAGCTAGGGAAAACTATATTAATTTACCGGTTGTACCTGGAATTGAATGCTATGGTAAGGTTGTAGATGAATCCAATAGTAGATTTCAAGTAGATGATCATGTTGTAGGATTGATGGGTGGTATGGGTCGTAGTTTTGATGGTAGTTATGAGGAATATGTGTTAATACCTGAGAAAAACCTATTTAAAATACCTAAAAATCTTGTTGAAAAATTATCTGCTGAAGAAATCGCAGCTATTCCTGAAACATTTTTCACGGCTTATGGTTCTCTTTTTGATTGCTTAAACATTAAAGAAGATGATTCCCTATTAATTAGAGGGGCTACTAGTACTGTTGGAATTGCAGCTATTCAGCTTGCAAATAAATTAGGAGTAACAGTAATAGCTACAACAAGAACCAGTAAAAGAATAGAATCACTTAAAGAATTCGGTGCAGATTATGTTTTTATAGATGATAATGATTTATCAAAAAATATTTTATCCCAATTTCCGGAAGGTGTGGACAAGATTTTAGAGCTTGTAGGTCCTTTAACAATGAAAGACTCATTTAAGGTTTTAAAAAATCAAGGAATCTTATGTGTAACCGGTATACTTGGTGGGTTAGAATATATTGGCCAATTTGATCCAATTAAAGATATTCCAAACAATAAATATTTATGTTCATTCTTTAGTAATTATCCTTCACAGGAGATTATAACTGATATTTATGATTTCATTTTAGAAAATAATATTAGACCAGTTATTTCAGATGTGTTTTCTTTAGATGAGATAAATAAAGCACTTGTAATTAGTAAAAAAAATAATAAATTGGGAAAAATTGTAATTAAGGTTTAGTGATAATATGGCAAGTAAAGATGATTGTTTTAAATTATTAAGGGAAGTTATAGATGCTACAATTTCAACTATAGATGGTGATGGTAATCCTCAATCTAGAGTAATTGATATTATGCATACTGATGAAGAGACAGCATATTTTTTAACTGGAAGGGGAAAAAGATTCTACAGACAACTTGAAAATAATAATCATGTTGCAATTGTAGGTTTATTAAATAATGTTTCAGTTAGAATTATTGGGGAAGTTGAAAAGCTTGAAAATCAGAAAGAATGGATAGATTTAATGTTTGATGAGAACAAATATTTAAACAATGTTTATCCTGGTGATTCAAGATATATTCTAGAACCTTTTAAAGTTGTGAAAGGTGAAATGGAATATTTTAATCTAACTACTAAACCAATTACAAGGGAACAGTTTACAATAAATAGTGATGAGGTTAAGTATTTTAAACAAGGTTATAGAATTAAGGATACCTGTATAGCTTGTGGAATCTGTGCCAATGTTTGTCCTCAGCAGTCAATTATTCCAGGTTTACCTTATGAAATACAGCCAAACCATTGTCTTGATTGTGGTACCTGTTATGAAAATTGTCCTAACGGCAATATTGAAAAACTGTAAATATTTAAATATTTCCATATCATTTTTTTCTAATTTTCCAAATATTTTATTAACTATCTTCTATTTTCTATTAGCTATTTGATTGATATCCATTTTTTTTTAGTTAAACTGTCAAATAAGAAATATTTCATTTTTTTTTAGATTCATATAATTGATTTAATATTGAAATCCGATTTTCTTTTCAGATTCGAATAATTAATTTATTATTATAAATAATTTTTTTATTTTAAGTTTTCAAACTTTAAACAATTAATTTAATAAATATTAAATTATAAACTAGTCTAATAATAGAAATTCAACTTTTATAGTTTAATAATTTAATGTGATATAATGATTTTAATAACTGGCGGAGCTGGATATATTGGCTCTCATGTAAATAAAGCTTTAAATAAAGCAGGATATGAAACTGTAGTTCTAGATAATTTAATAAAAGGATTTGAGGATTTTGTTAAATGGGGAGTTTTTGTTGAAGGAGATTATGGTGACGAGGAACTCCTAAATAGAATCTTTAAGGAATATGACATAGAAGCTGTAATGCATTTTGGTGCATATATCTCAGTTGCAGAATCTGTGGAATGTCCTAAGGCATATCTTGAAAATAATTATGAGAAAACCTTAACTTTAATTAAGGCTATGAAGAATAATGGTGTTAAGAATCTTATATTCTCATCTACCGCTGCTGTCTATGGTTCACCTGTAGAAATACCAATCAAGGAAACTCATCAATTAAAACCTATTAACCCATATGGAAAATCTAAATTGCTTGTTGAGGAATATTTAAAATCCCAGGATGATATTAATTATGTAATATTCAGATATTTTAATGCCTCAGGAGATGATCCCGACTGTGAAATTGGAGAGTTACATGAACCAGAAACTCATTTAATACCTCTTATTCTTGATGCGGCATTAGGTAGACGTGATAGCATTTCCGTCTTTGGTGATGATTATGACACTGAGGATGGTAGCTGTGTACGTGATTATATACATGTAAACGATATTGCAAATGCACATATTGAAGGCCTCAGATACCTTGAAAATGGTGGAGAGAATAATGTATTTAATATAGGCAATGGCAGAGGTTTTTCTGTTAAAGAGGTAATTTCCGTTGTTAAGAAAGTCACAGGTAAAGATTTCCCAGTTAATATTGAATGCCGTCGTCCAGGAGATCCGGGAACACTTGTTGCCGATTCAAATAAGATTCATGAGGTTCTAGGTTGGACTCCAGAATATGATACCCTTGAATCCATTATTGAAACAGCTTGGATGTGGCATCAAAAACTTAATGAGAACTAATATTTTTCAATGATTTATAGATTATATGGAAGGTATTTGTATGGAAGAATATGATAAAAATAATGATTATGAAGATGAACATCTACATGATTCTAGTTATTATAATATTGATAAACATAATAATCTAAAAAACAAAAAGAATAAACAAAATACTGAAAATGAAATTTATAAATCTAATTTAAATAATCATGAAATTGAAAATAATGACAAGTTCAATATTAATGATTTTACAGATGACTTGATAAGTGACGGGGATTCCAATACTGATAAACCCCCTATTGGAAGTGATGATTTTAAAAACAGTAGGATAAATGATGAGAATCGGGATTTTATCGATGATTTTTTTAATGAGTCTGATGATTTAAACTCATCAAATCAGTTTATTGATGATTTATCTAATGGTTCAAATGAGAATCGGGATTTTATTGATGATTTATCAAGTGAGTCTAATGATCAATCCTCAACGGATCAGATTATTGGCGATTTATTGGAAAACAATAATGTAGATACAAAATCAACAGCTAAGGATATTGATTTAAGAATCATTGTAGACAATACTTATAATGCCGATTTGCTGAATAAGGCTTGTGAAAATATTGATTTAAATCAATACAATATCTCAATATCTGCAATTATACAAACCTTTAATTTAGATATTGCAAAAAGCACTACCCTAGGTTCAGATATAATATTTATTGCAAATGAAGGTGGAGAGGAAGGTAAATTATTGTATAATAATTTATATGACCACATAAAAACAGAAAACAACTATATAGAATTTTTGCAGATTCCTGTAAATGATGATAAAGAGCTGATTATTGAAGAGTTGGAGGTAAGTATCCGTAATTTAATTATTAATGTGGGTTTAAGTTCCATATTTAACATTACTAATTTTAACCATCTAAAATCTGAGATTAATACCCTTGAAAATAGATATTCTGTTTTAGAAAATGAGAAGGAAAAGACAGATCAACTAAACCATGAGCTTAAGGATAGAATATCCATATTAGATTCCAAAAACCATGATTTAAATTTAGAAATTACAGATCTTCAGAAAACAAATGACACTTTAAAATCTGAATTTGCAGATTTTAAAACAAGATATTCAAATATTCATACTAAAAAGATTCTGGAAATATTTTCAATATATCAGCTATGGCATGACACATTCAATGAAGATTTGGAGGATGAGGATAAGATTATAATAGCCACAAATAAATTCAAACCGGAGGATATTATAATCGGTCAGGGTTTAATAGGAGCTAATTCAATTGATGAGGCAATTGACTGGTTAAAAGTAGTTAGAACAGCACTTATCTTTGTGGAATACAATAGGGATGAACTTGAATCTGAAATTTATAACTCTAAAAGAAAGGATTCAGATGATGATAATCCTGATGTTGGAGAAACATTTTCCAATTTCATGTTTTAGTTTATAAATTTCTTTTTAAACATTATATTTTTTTTTTACATTAACTGTTTAAATTAAAATCATTCTACTTGTTTTTTAAATAATCCTTTTCGATTATTATTAGGTAAATCAATTTTATTTTATTTTATTTAATCTTTTTAAAACGATTTTTTTTATAAAAATCATAACTTATATATTGTTAAAATAATAAAAATATTTTTAATATTTATAATGATATACTAATGTTATATAATGAGGAATACAATGAGAGATAAGTGTGGTGTTGTAGGGATTTACTCTAAAGATCAAAGTAAAGATGTATCTGCTCCAATTTATTATGCTTTATATTCTTTACAGCATAGGGGTCAAGAATCTGCAGGTATTGCAACTCATAATAATATTAAGGGCTTAAATTATTATTGTGGTATGGGTCTTGTTGCAGATGTTTTTAAAACATATGAACTTCAAAAATTAAGTGGATATGTTGGTATTGGTCATGTAAGATATTCAACTACTGGTCAATCTAAACTTGAAAATTCACAACCTTTTGTAACTGATTTTGAAGATGGTTACATTGCTATGGCTCATAATGGTGATATTGTTAATTCTAAAATCTTAAGAGACCATCTTGTTGATTTAGGTTATGAATTTAACTCTGATACTGACAGTGAAGTATTGTGTTATCTAATTAAAGAACAATATCGTAAATTAGGTAATATTATTGATGCCTTAGAAGAGATTTCTAAAATGGTTATAGGTTCATATTCACTTGTCATAATGATTAACGATGAACTTTACATCGTTCGTGACCCTAAGGGTATGAAACCTTTGGCTATTGCTAAAAAAGATGATATGTTTATTGCAGCGTCTGAAACCGTTGCATTTGATGTATTAAGTGCTGATTTTATAAGGGATTTAGAACCTGGAGAGGTTATTTCCGTTGTTGACGGTGAGGTTTCCAGTCATATCTTGGAGATTACCTCTGAAACTCAAAATGCAAGATGCATGTTCGAATATGTATACTTTGCAAGACCTGATAGTGTTATAGACGGCAGATCTGTTTTTGATGTTAGGTTGGATATTGGTAAAAAATTATATGAGGAATTTCCATTTGATGCAGATTTAATTGTTCCCGTTCCAGATTCTGCAATACCATTTGCTTTAGGTTATTCCCGTGCCTCAGGTATTCCTTATGGTGAGGGATTAATAAAGAACAGGTATGTTGGAAGAACATTTATTATGCCTTCCCAGGAGGAAAGGGAACTTGCGGTTAAATTAAAATTAAATCCATTAAAATTAGGTCTTGAAGGTAAGGACATTGTTTTAATTGATGACAGTATTGTAAGAGGTACTACCTCAGCCTCATTAATTCATATTTTAAAAGAGGCTGGAGCCAATAAGATTTATCTTCTTGTAGGTTGTCCTCCAGTGGTCGCTCCTTGTTTCTATGGTGTGGCTATGGCATCTAAAGAAGAGTTAATAGCAGCTAATTACAGTATTGAAGAGATTAGATTACAATTAGATGCTGATGCATTAGGTTATATCAGTATTCCATCCTTGATTGATGCCATTGGTTTTGGTAAAGATGAATTATGTTTAGGTTGTATTACCGAGGATTATCCAACCTACTTACCTGATGATTTAGAAGTAGAATCATATTATACATTCTATTAAATTAACTATTTTTTTTATTATTTTTCATAAAACTTTAATGATGATATTATGGTAGAGTTATTATCCCCTGCAGGGGATTTTACATCACTTAGTGCGGTATTAAAAAATGGTGCGGATGCTGTTTACATTGGTCTTGATGGAGTTAATATGAGGATCAATGCATCTAATTTTAAACTGGACCAGATTAAAAAAGCGTCACAAATGGCAAAGGAATACAATGCTAAACTATATGTTTGCACCAACACTATAATGAGAGATAAAGATGTTGAACGTTTAAATAAACAATTGCCGGTCCTTGCAGATAGTGGTGTTGATGGTCTTATAATATCTGACATTGGTCTAATAGAATCTACATGTGACTATGGTATGGAGGCCCATATCAGTGTTCAGGAGAACATTACGAATCTTAATACCTTAAAGACTTTAAAAAAGTTAGGTGCTAAAAGAGCTATTTTATCAAGGGAATTATCTCTAAGGGATATTAGAAATATCACCAAAAAATCACCTATTGAAACCGAGGTTTTCATTCATGGCGCTATGTGCATGGCGGTTTCCGGAAGATGTTTTTTAAGTTATGGTCTTTATGGGAGAAGTGCAAACTGTGGTGACTGTCTTCAGCCCTGCAGAAAAAATTGGAAACTAAGTTTTGACTTTGATAATAATGATAAGGTTATAAATAGCAGTGATTTAAAAATGGATGAGGAATCATTTCTAATAGGTGAGGCATATGACAATACCTATAGAACAACCTTCTTCTCACCTAAGGATATGGCAATGATTGAACATATTCCGGAATTAATGGAATCCGGAGTAGATGCATTTAAAATCGAGGGTAGAGCACGTTCTGCAGATTATGCCGCAACAGCTACCAATGTTTATAGACAAGCTATTGACCTATATAATAAGGATAAAGAGAATTACAAATACAATCCTAAATGGATGGAACAGCTTCAGGAGGTCTTCAACAGAGGCTTTGACACTGGTTTCTATTTTAACACCCCATATGAAATAAGCGAAAATAATAAATCAGAGTATGTTAAGAAAGACATTGGTAAGGTTTTAAATTATTATAATAAGCCTAAAGTGGCGGAAATTAAAATCTGGGATGATTTATCTTTAGGGGATGAATTAATGGTTCAGGGACCTACAACGGGATCAGTTCGTTATACTGTAAATTCAATGGAGATTGAAAATAGAAGGATTGAAAAGGCTTGTAAAGGTCAGGATGTTGGAGTTTATTTCCCTGAGAAGTTACGTAAAAATGACTTTGTATATAAATTAGTTAAAAGAGAAGATTTTGAAAGTTAAATTATTTCCACATTTGATGGAAGATATGATTTAATCGTTTAATTAATCTATTTTATTCTATATTTACTTTAAAAATATGGATTTATCTGGTTTAATTAATTTATTCTTATCTTATGTTTATTTTAAAAAAAATATATTTATAAAAAGAATTGAGGATTTTCTATGTGTGAAAAAAGAATAGCTATTTATGGTAAAGGAGGTATTGGTAAATCTACTACAGTAGCTAATTTATCAGCAGCCTTAAGTAATGAGGGTTTAAAAGTTATGGTAATAGGCTGTGATCCTAAGGCCGATACTACTAGAACATTATATGGTATGAGGATTCCTACTATTATAAATACTATTAAAGAAAATAGAAATCCTGAATTGGGAGACATAGTCTTTAAAGGTTATAATGGCATTTTATGCACTGAAAGTGGAGGTCCTGAACCTGGTGTAGGCTGTGCAGGACGTGGTGTTATTGTAGCTATGAAACAACTTCAGAAACTTAATGCTTTTAATGAGGATATCGATGTAAGATTTTATGATGTTCTGGGTGATGTTGTCTGTGGAGGTTTCTCAGTACCCCTTAGAAAGGACTATGCAGACGAGGTTTACATAGTGTCCTCTGGAGAATATATGTCCCTTTATGCTGCAAATAATATTAGTAGGGGAATTAAAAAACTTAAAGGACAATTAGGTGGAATAATTTTAAATAAGCGTAATGTTAACAATGAAGAGGAGATTGTTAATGCATTTGCAGAAAAAATAGGTACCAAGGTAGTAGGTGTTGTTGAAAGAAGCGGTCTTATTCAGGATGCTGAACTTGATGCAAAAACGGTAGTTGAAAAATATCCTGATTCTGATGAAACATCAATTTATAAAAAGTTGGGTAAATCATTAATTGAAAATAGTGATTATACAATACCGGAACCAATAGATGATGAGGAGTTTGAAGAGTTTTTTAAATTTTACAGTAAAAATTAGTTGATTAACCATTTATTACTTAATTAGAATTAGAATCTATTTAATTAACTTTTTAAAATCATTTAAATTGTAGTGTTTCATATTTAAATCCTCATAAGAGTCAATAACTACTTTAAGTGCTTTATCGTAGTTTTGGAAGTAATGTAAATGTGAGTCACATGAACAATCACTGGAGCCGAAACTATCAACAGAATCATCACTTATATTCTTGATATAATCTGATAGTTCACATTCTATTTTCCTAGAACTTAACGTGTATATGACCTCAACAATATCTGCATCTTTATTTTTAAGTAAGTAATCTATATGCCAATGTAGTTTCTTGTCATCTGCAAGGTGTCTTTTAACTCTTGATTCAATTGAATTCATTGCAGAACCTACATAAACATAATATCCTGGCATAAACTCTATTTTGCCCAGAGCACCAATCTTTGTTTTTATACTTTTTTTAAGTTCTATAATTAAACAATATGTACCTTTCATTTTAACTAGATATAATTTTAAATAGGAATATTTATAAAAGTATTCATAATCAATTTTTTTCAGGTGTTTTTTATAAGATGAATTTTGAAATAATGGCTAGGGGTCATCCAAATGTTAGCTCAATTCATAAATCTACCTTTGAGATAACTAAGGACAAAAGTTTAACCAAGGCAGGGGATTGTATAATTGGTCTTGACATGAATAAGTCCATGTTGGATTTTCCAGAGGATTTTAAAAATAAACTTCAATCCTCCAGTACAAAGGTTACGGTTCAGCTTAAAACAGATAATGGCTATGATGAGATTCATGGAAGGGGGGATTCTAATTTGGAATTATCCCATGAAACAGATATGGTTATAAGGAAAAGCACATTTACATGTAATAGGACATTAATGGTTGAGGCGGATAAAGCTGCCTGTGATTTAAATAGGGATCTTATTGAAGATCTAATTAATGGTAAACGATTATATGTAAATATTATTTTGGATTGAATCTTTTAGTTTATCATTCATTTCTTAAATTTATATAAAAATCTTCTAATTTTCGAAACCTTTATATATTAGTTTTGACTAATAGTTTATTACTGTTTATTAGACTATCTTTTTTTATGCGGGGATGGTCGAGTGGTCAAAGGCGATAGGTTGAGGGCCTATTGGGTTAGTCCCTTCGCGGGTTCAAGTCCCGTTCCCCGCACTATATGACTTTTTTTGATTATTACTATTTTATAGATTGTAGAATTTTTACTTGATTTTTTTATATTAAATACTAAATTATTTAAATTATTAAAATATAGATTAAACTAATATAGATTAAAAATTTAAAATTTATTATAAAAAAAATCAAAGGTGGTATATGATGAAAGCAGTTATTCCGGCAGCAGGATTTGGAACTAGATTTTTACCTGCTACTAAAGCACAACCAAAAGAGATGTTACCTGTTTTTGATAAGCCTACTATTCAATATGTAATTGAAGAGGCAGTAGCATCCGGTATAGATGATATTTTAATTGTTACAGGTAAGAATAAAAGGTCTATCGAGGATCATTTTGATAAATCATTTGAACTTGAACACACTTTAAAGGAAAGTGGTAAACTTAAAGCTTTAAAACAAATTCAAGATATCACTGACTTGGCTGATATCTGTTATGTTCGTCAAAAAGAACAGAAAGGTCTTGGAGATGCAATATATTGTGCTAAGAAACATATTGACGGAGAACCTTTTGCTGTAATGCTTGGTGATACTATTACAAAGGGTGCTGTTCCATGTACTAAACAGCTAATTGAAGTTAGTCAGAAATATAACTCATCTGCAATAGCTGTCGAAGAGGTTCCTGATGAGAAAGTGGAAAGATATGGTATTATTGATGGAAGACCTGTTGAAGATTCTGTATATAAAATTGATAAACTTATAGAAAAACCACCTTTAGCAGAAGCTCCAACAAACTTGGCTATTATGGGAAGATATGTTTTAACTCCTGATATCTTTGATCATATTGAGAATACTAAACCGGGTAAAGGTGGAGAAATCCAATTGACCGACGCATTAGCTAAATTGAATGTTATATATGGTTCAATATTTGACGGTAAAACTTATGATATTGGAAACCGTCTTGAATGGTTAATGACCTCAATCGAATTTGCATTAGATGATGAGGATGCTCACGATCAAATATACAATTATATGAAATCAATTGTAGACTCCCAATAGATATTTTTAAGGATGTGCTTTTTTATGGAAACTCAAAGAATATTAGTAACTGGTGGAGCAGGTTTTATTGGAACAAACCTTGTAGAAGAGTTAAGATCACGTGGTCATGAGGTTTTATCAGTAGATTTATTACATCATGAGGATGAGGCAGACTTATACTCTGATGAATATTCTGATTATGTTAGAGGTGATGTTAGAAACTATCGCCAAATTGAGAGAATTTTTGAGGAAAATGATAAATTCGATTATGTTTACCATTTAGCTGCTGAGTATGGACGTTGGAATGGTGAGGCTTACTATGAAAACCTCTGGGAAACTAATGTGATTGGTCTTAAAAACATGATTAGACTTCAAGAAAAACTTAAGTTTAGAATGATTTCATTTTCAAGCTGTGAGGTTTATGGTGATTATAAGGGTGTAATCACCGAGGATTTAATGGAAACACATCCAATCAATGAAACATATCAGATGAATGATTATGCTATAAGTAAATGGGCTGGAGAACTTATGGTCATGAATTCAGCATCAATGTTTGGTACAGAAACTGTAAGGGTAAGACCTTTAAACTGTTATGGTCCTCATGAGGCATACTCTCCATATAAAGGTTTCATTCCAATATTTATCTATAAAGCATTGCATGACCAACCGTATTCTGTACATATGGGCCATAAAAGGATTATTGATTATGTTGGGGATACTGTAAACACCTTTGCAAACATTGTGGATAACTTTATACCTGGTGAGGCTTATAATGTAGGTAGTAAACCAGAATGGGAAAAGGATATTAAAGAATATTCTGACATTGTTCTTGATGCATGTGGTAAGGATGATTCCCTTGTAACTTACACACCTCCTGAGCCATTTACAACCAAGGTTAAAACAGTCGATTGTTCCAAGGCTATTCGCGATTTAAAACATGACCCTAAAGTGTCACCGGAAGAGGGAATTAAAAAGACTGTTGAATGGATGAAAGATTATTATAGAATAGAATAGTCTTTCTTTTTCTTTTTTTAATTATATTTTTCATAATCTGGTCTTTCAACAATAAAAATTATATTTTTATTATATGATGTTTTGTTCAGGTTTTGTGGTGGCATAATAGTTGAAATTATGTCTTTTATTTTTTAGAGATATTATATTAGTTCTGTGATGGTGTTTTAATGGTTAGGATAATAGCTTTAATACCTGCATTTAATGAGGAGGTGGCGTTAGGTTCTGTAATTCTAAGAACCTTGCAATATGTTGATGACGTATTGATTGTTGATGACGGAAGTACAGATGCTACAAATCAGATAGCCCGTCTTGCAGGTGCAAAGGTAATTACACATCCAAATAATCTTGGAAAAGGGGAAGGATTAAAATCTGGTTTTCAGGCTATTGGCGATGATTATGACATTATACTTACAATAGACGGTGACGGTCAACATAATCCAGATGAAATTCCTTTATTGTTAAAACCAATACTTGATGGTGAAGCCGATCTTGTAAATGGAAGTCGTTATATCAATGGTCCTGAGGAAAATACCCCGGCTTATCGTAGGGTTGGTCAGCAGGTTCTTGATAAGGCTACTAATATTTCTGCAGGTATTGATGTTACTGATTCACAAAGTGGTTTTAGAGCTTTTTCCTCCAAATGTTGTTCTTGTTTCAGATTTAAAGATACTGGGTTCGGGATTGAAAGTGAGATGTTGGTTGATGCTGCAGAAAATGGTTATAGAATAATGGAGGTTCCAATTACCGTTCGTTATGATGTGGACGGTTCAACAAAGGACCCTGTAACACATGGTGTAGGTGTATTGTTAAACATTATTAAGGATAAAATCCAAAGAACATTTAATGGTAATAAATAGTTTATCTATTAAATTAATCTAAGAATTTATTTACAATATTCTAATTAATTTAATTAAATATAAGATAGTTTATTTTAATTTAAATTTATTTTAATTCAAATTTTTGAAGGTTTTTTAATTTCTATAATTTTTTAACAAACTTAAGTTAAATAAGTGATAGTATGTATAGTGATGAGGAGAAAATACAGTTGATGAAAGATTTTGATAAGATGAATTATTATGAGAGTCAAAATTTTGATTATGATGATGAATTTGCTAGTGAATTAGTGGATATTGTTAAAAAATTAAATACTGGTGCTTTGTCTGTAGATTCTGATGAGATTAAACAGGCTATACTTGATTTGGAATTTAATTTATATGGTCAAGGTATCTTCCTAAGAAAGGAATCCAAATTCTTTGAAGAGGGTTTTGAGATATATTTGAATATTGGTATCAATTCAGACCAATTAACTAATCTTATTAAATGGTTAGATAGGTTTAGTTTTGAGATTTATTCAGTCTATGAGGACGGATTCTCATCTTTGAATATTACATTCCTTTTAAAACCTACCTATGAATATGAGGATGTTAACACTGATTAGTTAATTTACTTTATCAATTCCTATTTTTCTTGGTTTCGTATTCTTTAATTCTATTTTACAATTTCTTTATTTTTTTTAGTTTTTGCTTTTTTAAGCTTATTGTCATCTTTAAATAGTGATATTCTAGGAAAGTCGTTTAAATTATAAATTGTTCTTTTCTATAATTAAATAATAATCCTTTTCTTAGAATTAATAATAAATTAGTTAAATCCTTTTTGTTTTTATATAATTATATAATTTAAATCATTTTCAATAACAAAGTTTATATTATATTATCTAGTAATTTTATTATAATAAACAGATAGAAATTAATTGTTTTATCTAAGATAATTTTATGGTGAG
The DNA here is from genome assembly GCF_000320505.1 of Methanobrevibacter boviskoreani JH1. Lineage (NCBI taxonomy): Archaea > Methanobacteriati > Methanobacteriota > Methanobacteria > Methanobacteriales > Methanobacteriaceae > Methanobrevibacter > Methanobrevibacter boviskoreani. The sequence continues at coordinate 29,107 of NZ_BAGX02000015.1, read as the reverse complement.
ATAATGAAGGTAGAAGACTTAGTAGCTAAATGTCCTAAATGTGGTTCAACTGATAAAACTGTTTATCGTAGAAGAATAGATAATCATTTAGCATATGCTGAAACCGCATATTTCAAATGTTCTAATTGTGGACATTTATTTGAAACAGGTCATGATGATACAAACGATGAAAGAAATAAGATGATTAAAAAATTAAATAAAATCATGTAATTTCAGTCTTTTTTTGCAATTTTTTTTTAAATTAACTTTTTATTTTTTTGTGATATAATGCCATTTCATATAATGATAATACCAACACTTAATTGTCCAGGTAACTGTAAGTATTGTTGGGGTTCTGATAAACATGCCGAGGTAATGGACATTAGCATGATTGAAAGTATTAAAGAATGGTTAGAAACATTTAGAAATAATGAACCGGTTCATTTTACTTTCCATGGTGGGGAACCTTTACTTGCAGGATATGATTTTTATAGGGAAGCTTTCCCGATACTTAATCAGTTAAAGAACATAAATGGATACTCAATGCAATCTAATCTTTGGCTTCTTGATGAGAATATCGTTGAAGTATTAAAGGAAAATAACGTTGCATTAAGTACCAGTATTGATGGTCCTAAGGAGATTACAGATTACCAGAGAGGTAAGAATTACTTTGATAAAACAATGGAATCTGTAAAACTTGCAGAGGATAATGGGTTATTTGTTAATTATGTATGCACATTCACCTCATATTCTAAGGATTATGCAAATGAAATATATGATTTCTTTAAAGGGATGGGTGCAACTGTTAAAATTCATTCTGCCCTTCCATCTTTAAGGGGGGATAATGCGGATCCATGGGTATTAAACCAAGAGGATTATGGTAAGTTAATGGTTTCATTACTTGATAAATACCTATATGATCTTGATAAGTTTCAGATTAAAGACTTTGACCATATGGCGAAAAGCAGTTTCATTCGTCATGGAACACTATGTACCTTTGCGGACTGTATGGGGGATACCCTTGCAGTAGGTTATGATGGCAGTATTTACCCTTGTTATAGGTTTGTAGGAATGGATGAATATATAATGGGTAATGTTAAGGATAAACCTAGTGTTGAGGATTTACATAATTCCAATGCCTGGGGAAAATTAGAGGAATTTAATTCATTTGTTGATGATAATTGTAAAACCTGTAGATTCATTAAATTCTGTAGAGGCGGATGTCCATATAATGGTATTGTTGCAAGCCATACACCGAAAGAGGTAGATCCTCAATGTGAGGCTTATAAGTTGATATTCTCCGATATTTCAAAAAGACAGAATAGGGATTTCTTAAAAAGAGGAATTCCAGGAATGCCGGGTATGGATGGACCGCAAGAGAAAAAAGAAGGGGAACCATATTCAATTATGGATTTAATGATGAAGCCATTATAATGTTTAAAGGTAAAATTGGGTTTTAATATTTAATTAAAACTATACTACTTATTTTTTTTAGATTACTTTTATTTTATCTTTTTTTTTTAATTTAAAAACCTTAAAGGATATTTCATATATTTTAAATTTTTTTATTATTTATTTTTAAAATCTTAGTTAACTTTTTTAATTAATTTCTTCTGGTTTAATTTTAATCATCTATTTCAACTTGAATTATGTTTTTATTATCTATTTTTAATCTTTTAATTTAAATTTTATTTATATTACTATATTTTGGATTTTAGTTTAGGTTTTTTTTTAAAACTTAGGATAGATTAGTATATCTTATTTATTTAAATATCCTGTAACTTTTAAATTTATTTTTGAATCTAAATTTCTAATCATTTTTAAAAATATTCATAAAATCTTTTATTTTACCTATATTTCCTAGATATTTCTTAGATTTTGATTTAGATAACCCTGATGTAATATTTTTTTACATAAATTAAATTTTATATAATTTTATTATTAGATTATATTGTTTTGTCTATAAATTTTTAGTTTTATTTTACAATAGTTTTAAATGGATAGAAAATTTTATATAATATAAATCATTAAAGAAATAATAGAAAAATATTTTTTCTTTTATGTTCAATTTTTTTTTGAACTAGGTTAAATTATATTTTTAGGGAGTGATATGATATTAAATAAAAAATTATTATTAATATTGACTTTGTTTGTAACTATCATATTATGTACTAGTTCAGTAGGTGCACAGAGTGTAAGTAATGTTATTACTGCTGATTCTAATAATGGTAGTTCCCAGGTTTCAGATGTTAATGAAGAAAATGGTACAGATGTGTATGTCCACAATGATCATAATGATGATTTAACTGATTCTAAATATGAGAATCCAAATGACTATTATTTTGATGAGAATGGTAACCGTGTGAATTATACTTCAGATACCCGTAGTTTTAATAATGTTACTATGTCTAATGGGTATAACGCTTATGCAATACATCATAGTGGTTATTTGGAAACTAATGACAGTAAGACACATCCAATATTTTGGAATGATACCTTTAAGGTGGTTAGTCCTAATCATACAGGGGTTGTTGTTGGCCATTGGCATTTAACTAATGCAACTCCAATTGGAGAATTTTTAAAAATACTAATCTATGAATATTTGGATGCCTTTAATAATATTAATGATCCTAATGTTCCTAATAGTATCTATTTACAATCTTATATATGGGACTTCTATGATAATGTAAACAATTATGACGGTTTATCAGATCTCAATAAAAGGGTTGTTGATGAGTATAATAACGGAACCCGTGTAAATAATACCGGCAATATTAAATGGACCAATAGCACCCATTATAAAATATACGATTTTATGGGTTTTCAAAATATGAATAGTACTCACATGAATATGTGGGGATTTAAAATTACAGAAGTAGATGTTCCACAACCAAGTAATAATACCACAAACGGTACTAACAGTACTAACAGTACTCCGGTAAATCCTGGAAACACTAACAATACTACCTCAGGGAATAATACTAATGGTACTAACACTACTCCATTAAACCCTAATGGTGATAATAATATTATATCTTATAATGATAATAATAATTCAAGTACTTTAGTTAATAATGTCCCATTACTAAATACTGGAAATCCACTTTATATGGTGTTTTTAGTATTAATTGTTTTAGGACTAATTCCATTTAACAGACGGATTAAAAAGTAATTTAAATAATGTTTTAACTTTTAAAATTTTATATAGTTTTAAATCTTTTAATATTATTTTTGATTCTTTTTTTTAAAAAAAACAGAGACTTTTTTTATTAATTTAATTCTTCATAGGATTATTGATTTTTTATTCTTTTTTTTTAATGGAAACTTTATCTATTAATTTAATTCTTCATAGAATTATTAATTTTTTTTTAATTAATTAAATTTTAAATTATTTTTTTCATGTTTAAAATAAATTAATTATCATGTAAAATTACATTTTTAATTATTATTCATAATGATTTGTTTATATCTAAATATTTTTTTGATTGTAAAATAATTTATTTGATGTATTACTTATTTTTAAATTCGTTTTCTAAATTTAAATTGTTTATTATAAGTTTTTTAAATTATTATTGTTTTATATAGATTTATTATACTATTTTTTTTAAGAAATCTATCATTATAAATTAAAACTTCCCTCTTTTTTTTAACAAAGTTTTAATATGATAAAAAATAAATTATCATTAATTATAATTATAAATTCTTAACAATTTTTAAGAAGGTATTAATAATGATAACCTCAGTTCAAAAGGAAATTTTACAAAATTTAATTAATTTATATCAAACCTCTGAAGGTAAATCTATTAAAGGTGAACAAATAGCTGAAGTTATGAACCGTAATCCTGGTACCATTCGAAACCAGATGCAATCATTGAGAAGTTTAGGTTTAGTGAAGGGAGTGCCTGGTCCTAGGGGTGGTTATAAACCAACTATTGAAGCTTATCATAATTTAAACATACCAGTATCTGATAAAGATTCAAAAGTGCCAATTTCAGTTAATAACAATAGGATAGAAGGACTTTCTGTTGCTAAAATTGAATTTACCAGTGTGCCTCATCCAAAGGAATGTGAAGCTGCTATTAAGGTATTAGGCAATATAAAATCTTTGAATATTGGTGATGAGATTCAGGTTGGACCTACGCCAGTCAATAATCTAGGTGTAATCGGTAAGGTTGTAGGACGTGATGATACAGATAATATTATTTTACTTGAGACAAATACAATACGCAGCATACCTAAAAAATCAGTTATTGAAATAGGATCTGTTGATTTATTAACATTGTTTCCTGACAATACTATCCGTGAGGCATCAAAAATATTTTCCTGCAATTCTATTAATGGTGCACCAATTGTTGTTGATAATGTGGCAGTCGGTGTTTTAACTGTTACAGATGTTGTAAAAGCTATTGCAGAAAATAAGGAGGATATAAAAGTCAGTGAATATATGTCTCCTAAAGTGGTTAGTGTTAATAAGGACATGTCTATTGCAAATGCGGTAGAAATAATGTATAAACATAAAATAGGAAGATTGATTATAACCGATGATAATAACAATCCAATTGGTATTGTAACAAGAACTGATCTTATTGAATCCATGATTAATCTTAAAAAATTCCCTATAACTACCGAGTAGTTATATCTCCTTTTTTTTAATTATTTTTATGAACTTGTTATTTAAATTAAAATTCTTATTCTATTAGATATTTCTATAATCAATAAAAATTGGTTTTCATTTAAATCCATTCAATCTATCATTATAAATCAAATGATTAAATATATAGTAATATCTTAAAAAGAGTATATTTGGATAAAAAATCTTATTTTAAAAAATAGAAATAAAGAGTTTGGATAATATTATATCATCTATCAGAAAACTTAAAAGGTTCTGTGAAACTGTTTAGATAATAATTATATCGTCTATCTCTTCTAGTTTTGCCTGGGCTAATTTTTTAATACGTGGAAATTCGTTTTCATCACGGGCTATCTTATTTAGAATTTCTCTATCATTAGTTAATTCCACTACAACTTTGTGATTCTCATAATTTTCCTGGCTAAGGGCAAGATATAATATTTTATCTTTACCTTCTGAGCTTACTTTATTAATATTGGTTTTAAACTCCTTAATTTTCTTTTTACAAAGCTCTTCTCTTTCTTTAATCAATTCTATTTTATTTTCGCTTGTATCCTCAAGCTCCTTTAGAGGATATCTATCATCAAGTTTCTGATAATAGGATAGGGTTTTTTCATAGGGTATAAGTAAAGTATCCATGAAAAATTTTTTATTTTCGATAAAATCGGATATCCCAACCTCCAAATCCTTATATTCATTATATGAATCATAGAATAGTTCGGAATCATTGGTGTTATTTAAAATCTCTTCAAGGGCAGGCTCTATTTTACCAAGCTTCTCATATGCTATTGCGCGTATCTGCCATACCTCATCATCTTTGGCTATCTCATTTAAAGTATAGATATCCGTTATTTTATTCACGATTACCTTTCTGATACTTGCATTGTCTGAATCCTTAAGTATCTCTTTAAGGTAATCCTCATTATGGATTTTCTCAACTAGAATTTTCTTAACGGAGTCGTCCTCATTCTTATCATATAATGAGTATAAAACGTTTTCATCATCAATCTTTTCTGCAATCTTGGATTTTAAAGTAGCATCTGTATTATCTATAAAGAGTTCTTTAAGTTTGTCCTCATCATATATTTTATCTACTATCTCCTCTTTAATCTGGTTGTTATCACTGTTTAAACCTATTTCGAGAAGTTTTTCCTCATCATAAATCTTTTTAATGATTGATGATTTGTATTCGACCTTGTCTGCTTTAAGTGCGATGTCACGTAGTAAATCCTCATCCTCGATTTTATCCAGTGCAATGTATGCCATATCATTGTTTCTGTTGGCTATTGCAATTTCTTTTAAATATTTGAGATTGTAGACTTTATCCGTTGCTAGACCTCTGGAGTTAAGGCAGTTACTGTTAAGGGCAATATTTGTAAGCTTTTTCTCATCCTCGATTCCATCGATTGCGACGATTCCAACATCGACATCCTCGTCTTTAATAGCTATTCTTTCAAGTATGTCCTCATTTTCAATTAACTCAGTTGCAATAAAACGTGTTTCTTTACATTTACTATTTAAAGCTATGCAATATATGTCCTCAAGTGATGTGATGTGGCTTAAAGCAAATTTACCTACATTGAAATCAGTATCTTTTATGGCAGATTCTTTGTATAACTTTTCATCATTTACCCTTGATAATGCTATGTTACGTATCGTTGGATCTGTATCGTTTAATGCTACTTCCTTAAGCACTCTAAGATTTCGAATTCTTGCAACCGCTACCTTACGGGCTTTTGCATTTTTTGCTTTAAGTGAAAATTCATCTAATAATTCAACATTTTTTATATTTCTAACAGCGGATATTGCATTATCGCTATTTCCATCATTATAAGCTATTTCAAGGTATCCATAGTCTTCGGAACCTATTCTCATATATGCCGCAGATCTGACCTGCCATGCATCATCATTACGAGCAATATCAATAAGTTCCTCTAAATTTAAATCTTCACTCTGTATTGATTGGATTCTTTCGGTTATAGAATCGCTGTATATTCCTTTTTTATTTATTCTATCCATAAAACCCATTATTACCACTTAATTAATTGAATTATTATATTTAAATAAATTTAATATTTTTAATTAACTTCGAATGTTTTAAAGAAAAATCTTTTATTTAATTACTAATAAATATATAAATATAAGTGTATCATTATATAATATTATATATAATTCTTATTTTTATAAATTTAATGTTTTTTATAAAAACTTATTTATTTTTAGTGATATTTATGGAAAATAAAGGTATTGAAAATATTTCATCTAATTTTAATCCAAAATTAAAGGCTCATAAGGTAAAACAAATAGAATTAAAAAATGAAATGACTGTTAGCCAACTTATTGATGAGTTTGATTCATCAGGTGTCTTAGGTTCTGGAAGGGTCTCAAGAGCTAGAAATCTTTTAATTGATATGGTTAATGATGATGATATGCAGATCTTCTTATCCGTTGCAGGTCCTATGGTTCCTGGAGGATTAAGGAATGTTATTGCAGATATGATTAGGAATAGACAGATAAGTACACTTATTACAAGTGGCGCAAATTTAACCCATGATATGGTTGAGGCTTTTGGTGGAAGACATTATAAGGATTTAGGATTTGATGATGAGGAACTCAATGATGCAGGAATTGGTAGGATTGCCGATGTATACACTCAATCAGGTGATTTTGAAGTATTTGAAGAAAAAATCACTAAGATGTTAGAGATAATCGAGAAGAAGTATGACAATCCTAAAGATAAAAATATCATCTCAATTGAGAAGTTGTTATATGAATTCGGAATGCTTATAGATGATGAGAACTCTATTTTATATTTAGCTGCTCATAATAGTGTTAATATATTTGCACCAGGTCTTATTGATAGTATGATTGGTCTTCAATTATGGATTTTTAGTCAGGATCATAATCTTCATGTAGATGCAGTTGGGGATATGCATCATTTATCTGATGTTGTATTTGAAACAGAAAAGGTAGGTGCCATTATGTTAGGTGGTGGTATTCCTAAGCATTATACTTTAGCATCCAATCTTCTTAAGGGTGGAATTGACGCAGGTTTTCAGATCACTATGGATAGACCTGAAACTGGAAGTTTAAGTGGTGCAAGACTTGAGGAAGCTAAAAGCTGGTCTAAAGCAAAACATGGTTCAAAACTGGTAACTGTAATAGGTGATACAACTATATTATTCCCACTTATATATGCGGGAGCAATGGATCATTTTAAAGAATAATGGGGTATTATTGTGGAGTTTCTACTTTATCCTATTTTATATGGTCTTTCAGGATTTTTCATGAAGATATCAGATGATATTTATGATGAGAAACATAATAAAATTCTTGCTTCTTTAATCGGCGTTTTATGTGGTGTTGTATCTGGAATAATTACAAGTTCCAGTGTTGACGGTGCATATATCTTTCTTGGAATATTGATAGGTAATTTTATAGCTTTAAAAGTTGATGGAATACATCATGTGGTTACATTGATTGTATTTCTCGCTGTTTCACTGTATTTGTCTATTCCAACTTTAAATCTTTTATTACTGGCAGTTATTATTATTTCTGCTTTAATAGATGAGATTGGAAATGATAATGAGAAAATCTATGCAAAAAGTAAATTCTTAATGTATTTCTTTGATTATAGATTTACCATGAAGGTTGTAATCCTTATACTTGCACTATTCGGATACTTAAGTCTATGGACATTTTTATTCTTCCTGTGTTTTGAAATAGCATATGAGATTGGAAGGGTTTTATTTGAAAGATATCTAATTAATTGGGATTTATGATTCTTAGATTTCTTTTTTTTATTTTTTTTTTCAAATTTTTTCATTGGACTTGAATTTTATATTATCTATTTTTTAAGTTTTTTTATTGGGATATATTTTTTTTAGTTTTTAATTTTAACATGATATGTAAATTTCTTTTTACAATTTAAATTGTATATTATTTAGTTTTTATTATGATGTAAAATACTTTTTACAATCATTTTTTTATTTTTTTGAACATTTTCTATTTTTATCTTAATTTTTTATATTTTTTTATAATTTTTAACTAATTTAATTATAAATATTTTACATTTATGGATGATAAAGTATTTAAGTTCGTTAATTAAACATATATATAGAAAAATAAATTCAATTTTATTTTTCTAATTCTAAATTGAACTTTAAATTTTTAATAAAATCAATTGGAGGATATGATGAAAAAGTATAGTAAATATTTAGTTTTAGCTTTGCTTTTAATTACAATAGTTACTATTACTGGAGTATCAGCAGAGGACACTTCAAATTACTCTTCTTCAGATAATACAACATTAAACTCTGTAAACAACAATGTAAACATTTTAACAGATGATAATGTTAGTGACGGGAATGTCACACCTGTGGAGAATACAAGTATTGGTGAAAACACAACCCCTGTTGTTGAAAATAAGACAGTTAATACTAATATAGATATTTCTGTAGATAACTCCTCAGTGTATGAGCCATCTATTGTAAACATCTCTGTTATAGGGGATGATAATGCTACAGTTAATGGTGGAAATATTAGTGTCATTATTAAATATGACGATAACGGAACTGTTTATAATAAAACTCTCCCAGTAACTGATGGTAAGGCTATAATTCAATGGACTCCTACAATCACTGGAAAATATACTATTAATGTAGATTTCAATGGTTATACTGCAGATAACATTACTTACAGCACTTCCAAAGGAAGTAAAACCTATAATGCAATTGCAAATAATAACTTAATTATTATTTCAAATAATGTTGTAATGTATTATAGGGATGGAACTAAATACTATGTATTTGTTACAGATATTGATGGTAATCCTATAAGTAATGTTTCTGTTGAGATAAATATTGCAGGTAAATCCTACAAAAGGATCACTAATGAAAACGGAACAGCCTCTCTTTCATTAAACTTATCTCCAAAAACTTATAATGTTACTACCTCAGTAGTAAACTCCACTGTTACTAATTCATCTTCAGTAACAATTAATAATTGGAACAATAGTTTAATCAAGGTTAATCCAGTTAAATTAACTAAAGAGTATAAACTTAGCAATAAGTTTAAGGTCTATATAAGCCACAATGGTACAGCCCTTCAAAATGTACCTGTATACATTGTCATTAAAGGTAAGACTTACAAAGCAACCACTGACAACTCAGGACTTGCTCAACTTAACATTAATCTTAAACCTGGAAAATACAACGTATATGCATATGTTGTTAATGGTAATAAAAAAATAGGCAGTTATTCCACTATTACTGTTAATAAATGGAATAAAAAATATGCTAAATTAACTGTTAATAAAGTAGTTAAAAACTATGCTGATTCCAATAAGATCCGTGTAAAATTGACCTATAAAAATCATGGAATTTCTGGTGAAAAGGTCTTAATCAAAGTTGCAGGTAAAACATATACTAGAACAACTAACTCTAATGGTGATGTTAGTATGAGCTTTAATAAAATAGGTACCTATAAGGTTAGTGCTTCTACTAATGTTGTTGGCGTTAAAGTCTCAGGTTCAAACACTGTTAAAGTAAATCCTGCATATGTTAATTTACTTGTTAACAATAATGTAAATTCTTATACTGGACAATCAGACAATAAAGGTAAATTAGCTTTATTCTATAATATTAACAAGAAATACCTTGATTCAAAGAATAAAACTGTAAACAATAAATTAAAATTACAATTTACATATAATAATAAACCACGTGTTCAACAATATGTAAGTGTTACTATAAATGGTAAAAATACTGTTTATAAAACTGATAAAAATGGTAGAATCTATGCCGACATTAGTAAGGCAAAAACAGGTTGCCAATATGTTACAGTAATTTATTATTCTTTTGATAAAAATTATTATAGCTTAAAATGGTCCGTTCGAGTTAATTTCAGATAGTTAAAATTCATTATCTGAATTTTTTCTATCATTTCTTTTTTATTTTTAATGTATTTTTTTATTTTTCAGATCAACCTATTTTTAGCTAATGAATTCAAAGAGTAATTGTTTTTATGATTTCTTAGTTTAAATTTAAGAATTATTTCCATAGAAAACTATAATACATTTAAAACCATGTTTAAGTATTTAGTCTAGCTTTTTATTATTAAAACTAGTTTAAAATTCTATTTTTCTTAATTGATATTTGATTGGTCATTTATTTTTTTATTGAATTTTTTCATGATAAAAGTGTATTTAATGGTTAAATTCACAAATTAAAATGGAAAAATTAGGTTTTTTATTTATTTAAAATAAAATGAGCTTTAATAATTTAATCTATGTAATTAAAATGGAAAATTAGGTTTTTTATTTATTTAAAATAAAAATGTGGATTTAATAATTTTTTATTAAATCTTTATAAAAGGAAGTAATGCTTTAAATCATTTATTCAATATGTCGTGTACGGCTTTTTCAGGATCATCTGACTGATAAATACTACGTCCTACAATAGCGGCATTGGATATCTTAAGTGTTTCTTTTGCACTTCCTCCCTGTGCTCCAACGCCCGGTGATATTATAAAGGCATCTTTTCCAACAATGTCCCTGATTTCCTGAAGTCTATCTAATCTTGTTGCAGGTGCCACATAATTTTTAATACCTAAATCTACACCCATTCTTGCAATATCATCTGCTACAGGTTGGATAAATCTTTTAGCTCCTGGATGTGACATTTCTGTTACAAGGAATAAATCCTTACCATATTCATCTGCTTTATTTAGGCAGGCTTTAACACTATCTTCTCCTGTAAACCCATGACAGATAAGACCGTCCGCACCATTTGAATAGGTTATATCAGCTATCTTATCATTAGTTGCATCAATATCTGCAACCTTATAATCACATATAACCTTAAAATCAAATTGATCCTTTAATGTGTTAATACAATTAATTCCAACTGCAAGTGTTAATGGATAACCAATCTTTATAGTGTCTATCTGATTTGATACCTTATCACATATATTGATAGCCTCATCCATATCCATAACATCTAATGCTAATATAATATTATTTTTAACTTTCATATTTATCCCAATAAATTTTAATTATTATTATTTAGTTTATACTTCTTTTTATTTTTTATTACTTAGAATGATTTTAAATTTTTTAAGTTTATTAATGGATTATTTTTTTTTAAAAGATTTTTATTTTTCTATTAAATAATCTCATTTTAGATATTTTTTAAATTTATTATGAATTTTCGGTTATTTTATAGGGTATTTTTGTTTTTTTTTAAAAATTTTTTATTAATTTTATAAATATTATATATCTTATATAAGATTTTTTAATTGTTTATTCAAATATGATTGAATCAAGATTATTTGATTTATTTTTAGTATAATTAAAATTGATTTTATTAATATATAATTTTTTTAAATTTTTTATTATTTTTGTTCAATTTTTTAATTAATTTTTATATAATTCTCTTTTCAATTAATTTAAATTATGTACGAAAATATATTTTTAAGAAAAATTTATATTAATTAATATAATATTGATAAAATTCATTGTATATTTTATCAATTTTCATTAAGTTTATATAATATTTGATTAAAAAATAGTATTATTACTTATTTATTTTTTCACGAAATCTTTATAAGAGCTAAAATATATATTAAGTATTAATCAATTAAACTTAATTTTTTTTTAAGTTTATTTGATTTTTAAATTAGAAATTTTTTATAAAATATTAAGGAGAGTTTAAATTGCATATTATGGAGGGATTTTTACCACCTATGTGGTGTCTTATATGGTATATTATAATGATTCCAATAGTAGGTTATGGTATATATCAAATTAAAAAAATTACGGAGGAATATCCCGATACAAAAGCTTTACTAGCAGTATCAGGGGCTTTTATGTTTGTTTTATCCTCACTTAAAATGCCATCTGTAACAGGAAGTTGTTCTCACCCTTGTGGTAATGGTTTAGGTGTCGCATTATTTGGACCAGCAATTACCGGTGTTTTAGGAACTATAGTACTTATTTTCCAAGCTTTACTTTTAGCTCATGGTGGTATTACCACTTTAGGAGCAAATTGTTTATCTATGGGTATTATTGGTCCATTCTGTGGTTGGGTAGTATATAAGGCTTGTCAAAAAGTTGGAGTTAATACAAAGGTCAATATATTCTTAACTGCATTTGTTGCAGATATTATGACTTATTTCGTAACATCAGTTGAACTTGCATTAGCATTCCCTGTCCCTAGCTTCGGAGCAGCATTTGCAAAATTCTTTATAATATTCATGCCTACCCAAATTCCATTAGGTATTGCTGAAGGTTTACTTACCGTGATTATTTGGAATGGATTATTATCCTACAAACCAGAACTTCTTGAGAAGTTAAATGTAATCAATCCTCAGGATGTTCCAAGTGGAGATGATTAGATGAAGTATGAGAATTGGATTCTATTAATCTTAGTAATAATCCTTTTAGTTGCACCATTTGTAATTTATAGTGGATTAGGCGAAGATCAAGGATACTTTGGTGGAGCAGATGATCAAGGATCAGATGCTGTATCCGAAACAGGTTACCAACCTTGGTTTAGTTCTTTATGGGAACCACCATCAGGTGAAATTGAAAGTTTACTCTTTGCAGTACAGGCTGCAATCGGTGCAATAATCATTGGTTATGCTTTTGGTTATTGGAGAGGTCAGGCTTCAAATAAAAAAGATAATTAATTAATTATCTTTTAATTTTTTTTAGGTGAAATATATGGAGATAAATTTAGATTATGTTGCTCATACAAATAGGATTGCAGATTATAATCCTTATGTAAAGGTAGGGATTTCCTTATTTTTTATGTTGTCAGCATTAATATTAAGTAATAATTATTACTCTATTCTAGTTATCATTCTTTCTAGTGCTATAATATTAGGTATTGCCCGTGTTTCACTTAAGGAATATTGTAAATTTTTAGTTATTCCATTTTCATTTACATTCTTAACATGTTTGTTTATTTTATTCTTCTTTCCACAAGGGGAATATATCTGGGATAGCGGATTCTGGGGTATTGGTATTACAACATATTCCTATACTACTTCAGTTTTAACATTTTTCAGAGTGTTTGCATGTTTTTCAGCTTTGGGGATTCAATCTTTAACTACACCTATCAGTGATGTAATGCATGTTTTAAGAAGTATTAAGGTTCCTAAGGTTTTCTGTGAGATTGCTGTTTTAATGTATAATGCCATATTTATATTTCTTGAATGTGTTGAAACTATGAGGAATGCACAAAAAACAAGATTAGGTTATTTAACAACTTCCCTTACGGCTTTTAAATCAATGGGATCCATGTTTTCTAATTTATTTTTACAATCCCTTAAAAAAAGTGAAACCATGCAGGTTGCCCTAGATTCAAGATGTTATACTGGAGAATTACCTGTCTATAAACCTAATAGGAAGGCAAAATCTTATCCTGAACTTGTAAATTAGATTCTTTATAAAATCTTAAATAGTAATCTTTAAGTATTATATTAATGATATTGAATATTGAAAGTATTATCTAATTTTTATTTATAAAAATTGGATTTTTTTTATAAACCCTGTGTAATACTTAATATTTAAATAAATCTATAAAAAGTAATACTTTTAATTAATATTCTATTGTCTTAAATTTATTCAATTGGTTTTATATGTCTAAAAAAATGGTTATTTTAGGTTAAAACAACAAAATAAATTTTCATAATATTTATATTAACATTTAAAAGGTTTAATCTCATAAACTCAATAATATTGAGTTTTTTTTTATAGATTATAAGTAATACTTAATATATAAACAAACTTAAAAAATGTAATAATTTTATTAAAAATTAATATTCTAATAATTTTCTTTACAAATAGGGTAATACTCATTATATAAATAAAATATAAAAAAGTAATAAAAGGTGATAATATGGATTTTGAGGAATTAATGGATTTCTTTGCAGGTCTTAAAATGACTATTGTTGCAGGAGTTTTCCTTTTAATTGGAATTTTACTAATGATATTTCATATTCAAGTTCCGTTATGGTTAGATCCATCATGGGGTGCAGTTGTTATTAGTGGTTTACCATTAGTATATTTAGCACTTGTCAGATTAATCAAACAGAAATGGGTTTCATCAGCATTACTAATTACTATGGCGATGGTTGCATCATTGCTTATAGGTCAGGTATTTGCAGCTGGTGAGGTTGCATGGATTATGGCTTTAGGTGCCCTTCTTGAGGATTGGACCGTTGAAAGATCTAAAAAGGGTCTTAAAAATTTAATAGATTTATCACCTCAACGTGCAAGAATCGTTAATGAGGATAACAGTGAGGAGATAATTCTTGTAGATGATGTCAAATTAAATGATACATTAAGGGTACTACCAGGTGAAAGAATCCCAGTTGACGGTGAAATTATTGAGGGAAACTCTTCAATCGATCAATCTGTCATGACTGGTGAATCCTTACCTATTGATAAAACCATTGGAGATAAGGTTTTCTGTGGTACTATGAATATGTATGGTGCAATTGATATTAGGGCTACAAGTCTCGGTGAAAATTCATCACTTCAAAAACTTATAGACCTTGTAAAGGAAGCAGATAATAAGAAGGCACCGACACAGAGAATTGCAGATAAATGGGCAACATGGCTTGTACCTGTTGCATTAATAATTGCAATTGCAGCATGGTTAATTACAGGAAATATTGAGCGTGGTGTAACTGTTCTCGTTGTATTTTGTCCTTGTGCTTTAATTTTAGCTACCCCAACAGCCATTATGGCTGCAATTGGACAGGCTACAAAACATGGTGTGTTAATCAAATCAGGTGAAGCACTCGAGAAATTAGGAGGGCTTAACACCTTTGCATTCGATAAAACAGGTACATTAACCTATGGTAAATTGGCAGTATCTGATGTGATGTCCTTTGATTTTAAATATACAAGTGAGGATATATTGCTAATGGCAGCATCTGCAGAGAAACGAAGTGAACATCCAATTGCAAAGGCTATTGTTGAAAATCTTGAAAATAAATCAATTGATATTGAAGATCCATTGGATTTTAAAATGATACCTGGTAGGGGAATTAGTGCCAAAAACTCCTATGGTGATGTATTATGTGGAAATGATAATTATTTAAAGGAGGAAAACATCTCATTTACAGATGAGGTTAAGGCAGAAATCAAATCATTAAGGTCAGTTGGAAAGGCATTGGTGATTGTTGCATTAGATGGTAAAGTTGTAGGTCTTATTGGATTATCTGATATCATAAGGGAAGATAGTAAAGATATGGTTGATGCGTTACATAAATTAGATACAGAAACCATATTACTTACTGGAGACCACAGACAAACAGGGGAATATTTTGCAAAACAGGTAGGAATTTCAAAGGTATATGGTGATCTTCTTCCTGAGGATAAATTAAAGGCTATTGAAAAGATTAAATCATCAGATAAACAGGTTTGTATGATTGGTGACGGTGTCAATGATGCACCTGCCCTTAAAACATCTGATGTAAGTGTTGCAATGGGTTCAATTGGAAGTGATGTTGCAATAGAAACTGCAGACATTGCACTTTTAGGTGATGATATTGGAAAGATTCCATATCTTAAAAAATTATCAAACTCAACACTTTTTACTATAAGATTTAACATTGCACTTTCAATGTGTATTAATGCGGTAGCGATTGTGATGTCTGTAATTGGTTGGTTAAACCCTGTAACTGGTGCTATTGTTCATAATGCAGGAAGTTGCCTTGTTGTTTTAAATGCAGCATTATTATATGATAGAAAATTTGATGAGGATATAAAGGATGATGAAAATAAGGTTGAAATAGATAATGTTCAATTAAATAGTAGTGAAGAAATTATTGATGATAATCTAGTTCATACACATATGCACACTCATAGATATGGGGAACATACCCATTCCCACGAGGGTGTCGAAATTTTAAATGAGATTAAAACAGATGAAGGTATAAAACACTCTCACAGACATATACATCCTGCTAAGTTTAAACATAGTTGTGATGTGTACCATGGTGTGAACTAATTTTTCATTTTTTTATTTTTTAAATTAATCTAATATTCTTATTTTAAGAAATATTAATTTTTTAAACTATTTTTTAGAAATTATTACTATTTTCTTATTTATTTGTTTTTATTAATACTTTTAATAGTTTTTTAAAATCATTTTAATTATTGTTCAAATAAACTTTAATTATTTTTAATTTTAATTTAAACTTTATATATAAGTAAAAATAAATTAATATTAATTATGGAGGGGTTTTTATTTTAGAAGTTAAAGATGTTAGTTATAAATATCCTGATGGAACTCTTGCACTAAATCATATCAATTTTAAAGTGGAAAAGGGAGAGATGGTTTCATTATTAGGTAAAAATGGAGCAGGTAAATCCACATTGTTCTTGCATTTTAATGGTATTTATGAACCAACTAGTGGTGAGGTTCTAGTCGACGGAGAACCAATTAACTATAAAAAAGAGGGATTGATGAAAGTAAGACAGAAGGTAGGAATCGTATTTCAAAACCCTGATGATCAGCTATTTGCACCTACCGTTGAGGAGGATGTTGCATTCGGTCCTTTAAATCTTGGTTATTCTCAGGAAGAAACACAGGAAATTGTAACAGAATCCCTTAAAAGAGTTGGAATGTCTGGTTATGAGAGAAAAGCACCTCATCATTTAAGTGGAGGTCAAAAGAAAAGAGTGGCTATTGCTGGAATACTTGCAATGAAACCTGAAATAATGGTTCTTGATGAACCTACCTCTGGTCTTGATCCTAAGGGCGCATCAAATATTTTACGATTACTTTATGAATTAAATGATGAGGGTATGACCATTATTATTTCTACCCATGACGTTGATTTAGTGCCGGTATATTCAAGTAAGGTATTTGTAATTAGTAAAGGTGTTATTTTAGAACAAGGTAGTCCTAAAGAGGTTTTCTCCAATATTGATCTTATAAGGAAAGCTAATCTAAGACTTCCAAGGATTGCCCATTTATCTGAAATTCTTGAAAAGGAGGACGACATTGATTTTAATGGTGACTATCCATTAACCATAGGTCAGGCTCGTAAAGCATATAGATCTATAATAAAAAACAGATAATCTATATTGTTCTAGTTTTTAATATTTTTTTTAAATAAATTAATTCTATTTTTTTTAAATCATGATATTATGTCAAATAAGGATTTCAAATTAATTTATGAAACCGATTCCCATGATAAAATTTATACCAATAAAGACTTTCTTATAGTTGAATTTCCATATGGGAGGAATGGTGTTTCCATATCCTATTTAAATGGAGGATATAGGGAAGATTTAGAATCTGTCTTTAATCAACATCTATCTGATGATGAGATAAATGAAATCAACATGGATGGAATAGTTGAATATCTGAGATTGAAAGCCAAATCCTTAGATTTGAATGCGGATAAAACATCTTCACTTCTAACTCATGCGGATATTAGAAACACCTCAATAGTTAAAAAATCATTTGAAAAAATATCCGTTACAGCCATTACAACTGCAGGAACAAAAGTCAATGCTGTAAGAGCAGGTGATCCTGCATCCTATTATGAGGAAAACCATATATATTATGATTTAAAAGGGAATAAACTTAAAAAAGATATGGATGTAGGAACAATAAATATTATACTGATTTTTAATTGTTATCTGGATGAAAATTCTCTTTTAAATGCATTAATGACTGCTACGGAAGCAAAATCAGCAATACTTCAACAACAACAAATTCCCTCCCAGTATTCCAGCGGTATTGCTACAGGAACAGGGACCGATGGGATTATTCTAGTCTCAGATAAAAAGTCCGACAATATTGTTGAAAATACTGGTAAGCATTCAAAACTTGGAGAGTTAATTGGCTCAGCCGTTATGGAGTCAATAGCAGAGGCGAATCTAAAGCAAACATGGATTAGTCCCAGTTCACAATCAAATGTTTTAACATTACTTTATAGATATAAACTAGATATCAATGATTTTTATAAGGATTTTACAGAGGATGAAAAGGAAAACTTTATAAAATCCTTACAGGGTGAAATCCACAACCCTAAAATGGTAGCTGTTACATTGACTATCACCCATATAATTGATGATGTGGCCTATAATCTAATGGCATCTAGAACTGGATATAATTTGGCGATATCCATAATCAATAATCTTTTTAGTTCCAATGATTCTAGGGAGGTTAAAAGATTGCTCCTATATTGGATTGATTATTATCTTAAATGATTATTAATTAAATACATACTATCTAGATTTAATTATATATTGAATTATAAAATTTTAAATAAAAAGATAAATAAAATAATAATATTATAAAATAAATTAAATGGTTACTATGAGAATTGGAATATGTGATACTACCTTTGCAAGATTTGATATGGGTCGTGCTGCAGAGGATGAACTTAAAAAATATATTTATGATACTAAAATCATCAGAGTAACAGTTCCAGGTATTAAAGATCTTCCTGTAGCTAGTAAGAAACTCATTGAGGAGGAAAACTGTGATATTGTAATGGCACTTGGAATGCCAGGGCCTAAAAGAAAAGATAAAATATGTGCTCATGAAGCCTCAACAGGTTTAATCAATGCACAGCTCATGACAAACACCCATATCATTGAGGTTTTCGTACATGAGGATGAAACGGATTCCGAGGAGGAACTTAAATTCCTGGCAGAAAGTAGGGCTAGGGAACATGCCCAGAACGTTTATAAAATGATGTTCCATCCTAAACAAATGCGTAAAGAAGCAGGTAAAGGTAAACGTGAAGGATTTGAGGATGCAGGTCCTTTGTAATCTAGAAATTTAAAATGTGAATTTGATATGACAGAAGATATTGACGGTGTATATTTGGTTATTCCGGCTTATAATGAAGAGAAACATGTTAAAAAGGTCTTATGTGATGTGGCTAATTTAGGTTATAAGATCATTCTCGTTAATGACGGGTCAAAAGACAATACATTAAAACTTGCAAGAGAAGTTCAAAAATTATATCCTCATCAAGTTTTCATTGTTTCTCATGTTATAAACCGTGGTTTAGGTGCAGCTTTAAAAACAGGTATGACTGTTGCCTTGAAACATGGTGCACAGTATATAATAACTTTTGATGCCGATGGTCAACACGCTTTTGAAGATATTTCAAAGGTCGTAAAACCGTTAAAAGAGAGTAAGGCTGATGCGGTAATTGGTTCACGCATATTTGACGACATGCCCAGAACCAAACATTTTGCAAATGATGTAATGAATATTTTAACTCATATATTTTATGGTATTAAGGTTAAAGATTCACAGTCAGGTCTTAGGGCTTTTTCTGCAAAGGCTGCTAAGGAAATTAATGTAGTTTCCCCAGGTTATGGGGTATCTTCTGAATTCATTAAAGAAATAAAAGACAATCACATTGAGTTTGATGAGGTTCCAATTACCACTATCTATACTGATGAAACTCAACATAAAGGAACTAATGCAATTGTCGGTATTAAAATCATGTTTAAGATGATTATTGACTTGTTTAGATAGTTTGATTCTTTAATTGGAATTATCTAATCAAATATTATATATTAGTTGGAAGCTTATTTATTTAATTAGAATTTATTAATTGGAAATTTTATAGGTTAAATGGTTATTAGATTGGAAGTTTATTTATTTAATTCAGATTTAATTTGATAAATAAACTTAGATTTTTAATTATAAGGCTTATATATTTTTAAATATTTGAATATTTCAAAATTATTAGGTGTTTATATGGAATCTTTATTGTTATATCAGGTAATAGTTTTGATAATGGCGGTAATTGCCGTTATTCTATTTGCCATTAGATATAAGAATGGAAAAACGAATCTTTCAACATTCCTTGTATCAATTATTTTCTGGTTAATTATTGTTGCTATTGGTATATTTCCTGAATCTACAACTTATGTTGCTCAGATTGTAGGTTTTAGAAGAGGTTTGGATTTAGTTTTTGTTTTAGCTATTGTATTTTTAGGATATCTGTTAATAAAAATAAATATGAGATTAGATTCAGAAAATGAAGAATTAACTAAATTAATTCGAAAAATAGCTATGGATAATGAAGAAAGTCTTGATGATGATAAAGAAGACGATTAACTTTTTCTATTTTTTTTATATGGACAAATAATTAATTATATACTTAATTTTTACATTTTTATATAATGGAATAATTAGTTTTATATACAATTAATATCAAATATTCTATTGATTTAAAACAAATAACTTTTTTTTAAAGTATCTGTCTAAAAAAAACATTTAAATGAATAATTTTTTTTATTAAAGTAGTGATTATATGTTATATTTTAGGGGATGTACTGCAAGAGAGAAGGATTCTAATATTGAAAATGCAACGAAATACATATTAGATAAGGCAGGAATTGATTATCATACCATTGATAATGAAGAATGTTGTGGTTCCATACTTTTAAGAAGCGGATTTTATGATGGGGCTACAGAACAAATGAAAAGAACTTATAATGATATTAAAGACGAGGATCTAATATTAACCTCATGTGCAGGTTGTTATAAAACACTTAATGATGACTATAAAGAAATATTAGGTTATGACTTAAATGTAATCCATATCTCCCAGTTACTTTATAAATTAATTGATGAAGGTAAGATTGAAGTAAACGATAACTTTAAGGATTTGAAGGTAACTTATCATGATCCTTGTCATTTAGGTAGGGCCTCAAAGGTATATGATGAACCTCGGGAGGTTATCGGGAAATATTCTAATCTTGTTGAAATGGAGAATAATCGTGAAAACGCGTTATGCTGTGGCTCTGGAGGTGGAGTAAAATCTGCATTTCCTGAAATCTCAGCAAACATTTCAAAAAACAGAATAAAACAGGCAGAAGATACAAAATGCGACTTAATTGTCACGGCTTGTCCTTTCTGTAAATTGAATTTGGGTTCTAATTCCGAAAATCTAAAAGTTATAGATTTATCTGAGTTTGTAGCAAAAGCATTAAAGAAAGAGGATATATAAGTGGGTAATATGGAAGAAAGAGAATTAAAACAAATGAATAAATCATTTAAATTATTACATAAACGTTTCGAAAAGATTATTAACAAGCCAGAAACTCGCCGTCTTCAGGAAAGGGTAATTAATATTCGTACTAGTGCTATTGAAAACAATGAAGAATTGCAAGAACAGGTAAGGAAAACATTTAAAAGAAATGATATTGAGTTGTTTGAAGCTAAAGATGGTGATGAAGCTATTAAAATTATGGTTGATTTAATTAATGATTATGACAAGGAAAATAAACTTGTAATTAAATCAAAATCAAACACTATGGGGGAAATCAGTGCTCGAAGGAGACTTGAAGAGAATGGTGTAAAAGTTATCGAAACTGATTTGGGAGACAGAATCCTACAACTTAAACATACGGATAATAGACCGGTACACAATACGGGACCTGCATCACATTTAAGTATTGATGAAATTACCGAGATTGTTAATGATGGATTAAATACGGATTTAGATCCTGTGCATCAGGATATATTAAAGACTGTAAGGGCTGATGTTTTATCCTATGTTGATGATGCCAAGGTAGGTATTACAGGAGCCAATGCAATTGCTGCTTATGACGGATCAATTGCAATTGTCCACAATGAAAACAATGTGGCATACGCATCAAGCCGTAAACTTCATATTGTACTTGCAGGAATTGATAAACTTGTTCCAGAAGTTGAGGATGCGGTATCAGTTTGTAAATTAGAATCAGTATTCGGAACAGGCTCACCAATATCCTCATATATCAATATTATTTCAGGACCATCAAAAACAGCAGATATTGAGAAAAAACTATTGAAACCAATGTATGGTGCAGAGAAGGTGGTAGTAATATTACTTGATAACGGACGTTCAAAAGCTAAAGACGAGTGTTTATGGTGTATAAACTGTGGTAATTGTGTAGTTGCATGTCCTGTATACAATGTAGTAGGTAATGAATTTGGTTTTAATTATTATCTTGGAGGACATGGGATTGCATTAAGCAGGTATCTTAATGAGAACGAGGAAAAAGATGATAAAAAATTGTATATGTGTACCTTATGTGGAATGTGTACCTATAATTGTCCTGTAGCCACCCCTACCAATGAACTTATCGAAAGTTTACGTTCAAAAACAGAATTTAAAGTGGATAATCATAGGAGGATTAAAAACAATATAAAAAATAATGGAAGTCCATATAAACATAAAGGATAATTAAATATTTAATTAAGTTTAAATACACTTTATATATTAATATTTAAGAATATTTTTAAGTTAAAGTTTGGATTAAACATTTGTTTATTCTTTAATTCAATTATTATTAATTTTAATCTTATTGAAATGTTATTCTTTAAATATTCTTATAAGAGGCAGTATTATTTTATTATAAATAATAATTATAGAAAACATTTATAAATATAAACTAATAAATTGTTAATTGTTATTTTATTATGATAATATTTTTTTTATTTTAGTTATGCTATATTGGTAGTATAATTATTATGAATTTATTATTAAGGATTAAATTTACTTAATTATATTTTTATAAATACATAGGTTATTTGTTTAAATTTGAGTAAATAATTGGAGGAAATTTTTTGCTTTTATTAATAAGTCCAATCAATCATGAAGAAGCTGTAGAAGCTATTGAAGGTGGAGCAGATATTGTAGATGTTAAAAATCCTAAAGAAGGATCTCTTGGAGCTAATTTCCCTTGGGTTATTAAAGATATTAGAGAACTTACTCCTTCTGATAAGTTAGTTTCTTCTACAATAGGTGATGTTCCATATAAACCAGGAACCGTTTCCCTTGCTAGTTTAGGTGCATTAAAATGCGGTGCTGACTACATTAAGGTAGGATTATATGGTACTAAAAATTATGATGAGGCAGTAGAGGTTATGTCTAATGTTGTTAAAGCTGTTAAAGACGAATCTCCAGAAACTATTGTAGTGGCTGCAGGTTATGCAGATGCTGAAAGAGTTGGAGCTGTTTCACCATGGGATATTCCTAAAGTTGCACGTGATTCTGGTTCAGATTTGGCTATGTTGGATACTGCAGTTAAGGATGGTAAAACATTATTTGACTTTATGAGTATGGAAGACCTTGAAAAATGGGTTGCGGAAGCTAAAGAATATGATTTAAATACTGCACTTGCAGGTTCAGTTAAAAAGGATCAAATCAAGCCATTATATGATTTACACTGTGATGTTGTAGGTATTCGTGGTGCTGCATGTGTTGATGGTGACAGAAACACTGGACACATTGACCGTACTGCTGTTAAAGAGTTAAAAGATTTAATCAAATCCTTTGATTAAATAAAATTCATTTTTAATTTTTAATTAAACCTTTTTTTAGCTATATTTTATTAAAACTTTAGCTATTTTTTTATTTTAAACTTTTTTTAATATTTTTTTTTAGAAGTTGGTTCTTTTGTCTAGAAATGAGGATAAAACAAATGTAATGAGGCTTTTAGAGAGAAACAAAATAGCCTATAAAAGTTATAATTACCTTGATTCCGGAGCTATAAGTGGAAAGGATGTAATTGAGGTTTTAGGTGAAAATCCTGACAATGTATTTAAGACACTTGTAACCGTAAGTAAATCTGATAATCATTATGTTTTTTTAGTGCCTGTTAGTAAGGAATTAGATTTGAAACTTGCATCTGAGGTTGTATCCGAGAAGAAGATTAAAATGTTAAAATCTAAGGATCTAGTATCATTGACTGGATATACTCATGGGGGATGTTCTCCAATAGGTATGAAACATAAATTTCCAACTATTATCGATGATAGCGCTAAGAATTTTAATACCATTTATTTCAGTGGTGGAAAGATAGGTTATCAGGTTGAGTTAAAACTAGATGATCTTTCAAAAATAATTGATTTTAGATTGGCTCATATTACAAAGTAGTTCTATAATTGTTTGGAAAAACTGTTAGCTAAGGTTAAATCATAATATAATGTAATTTTAGTTTTATAATTGTTGTAAAAACTATTTAGACTAAATATATTATGGATAGTTTTATAATTGAAAAGGTTTTGTCATATAATAATGGGTTATTTTAGATTTTCCTATCTATCAGTTTTTTTTTAAAACAGAATATGTTTTATAGTATGATTAATTTCACATTATGTCGTCAATTTATTTTTTTAAATAATTTCATTTTTTCATCGTAATTTTTATTGAAAAACATAAAGTTTATATTTATTAAAAGAGATAAGAATAATAATTATATTTATTTTAAAAAATTGGTACTATATTTTTTAATTATATAATTTTAAATATAAATTTTATATTTTATGATTATTTATTTTTAATTTTTCAAATTTATTTATTCGGTGAGAAATGTGTTTTCAGAAAAAATTCAAGAAGCTAGAATGGGATATACATTTGACGATTTTCTTTTAACACCAAATGCATCATATGTAGAACCTAAAAATGTAGATACAACCGTTAAACTTGATAAGGATATTTCTCTTAATATTCCTATTTTAAGTGCTGCTATGGATACTGTCACAGAATCTGAACTTGCTATAGCACTTGCTCAAGAAGGAGGTCTAGGTGTTATTCACAGGAATAAAACCTTGGAACAAGAAGTTGAAGAAGTTAAAAAAGTAAAATCAGCTGAGGATATTACTATTCGTGATGTAATTACTATCACTCCTGATTCCTCTGTTAATGAAGTTCAAAAACTTATGGATGATTTATCCATTAGCGGATTACCTGTAATGAACGATGAGGAAATTGTTGGTATCATTAGTCGTAGGGATGTAAATCCGATTATTAAATCAGGAAAAGATAGGTTAGTTAAGGACATAATGACCTCTGATGTTGTAACTATTGATGAGAATACTTCTCCTGAAGAGGCTTTAGATATCGCTTATGAAAATAAAGTTGAAAGGCTTCCAGTTTTATCTCCTGATAAAAAACTTGCAGGTATTGTAACTATTAGGGATATCTTAAATCATAAAAAACATGCAAATGCAGCAAGGGATAAAAAAGGAAGATTGTTGGTGGCAGCTGCTACTGGACCATTCGATTTAGATAGGGCAATGGCATTGGATGAGGCTGGTGCAGATATCATTTCCATTGACTGTGCTCATGCTCATAACATGCATGTTGTTAATTTCATAGAAACTATGAAGGAAAATATCGATGCGAAATTATGTGTTGGTAATATTGCAACTGCAGAAGCTGCTGAGGATATTGTTGCTAAAGGTGCAGATGGACTTAAAGTAGGTATTGGTCCAGGTTCAATGTGTACTACCCGTATTGTAGCAGGTGTAGGTGTACCACAACTTACAGCTGTATCCGATGTTGCAGATGTTGCAAAAGATTATAATATTCCAGTTATTGCAGATGGTGGTATCAGATACTCCGGAGATATTGCAAAAGCTATTGGTGCAGGTGCAGATCTTGTAATGTTGGGTAATGCCCTTGCAGGTACTTATGAGTCTCCTGGTGAAATTGTTGTAATGAATGGTAAAAAATATAAAACTTATCGTGGTATGGGCTCTATGGGAGCTATGACTGGTGGATTTGGTGGAGGTGCTGACAGATACTTCCAAGAAATCAAAGGACCAATGAAACATACAAAATTAATACCTGAAGGAGTAGAAGGAGCTGTGCCATATAAAGGTACTGTATCTGAAGTTTTATTCCAATTAGTCGGTGGACTTAAAGCTTCAATGGGTTATTGTGGTGCTAAAGATATTGAAACCATGAAAAGGGTTGCTAAATTTACAAGAATTACTCAAAGTGGAATTAAAGAATCTCACCCACATGATCTTTTAATTACAAATGAAAGTCCAAACTATCCAACATTAGAATAGTTGCTAATTTAGATAATTTTTATTGGATTTTTATTTAATTTTTTTATTTTTATTTTAATCTTATTTCAATCTATTTTTTATCAAATATCTTTTATTATTTTATTGTGTAAAGAATTTAAAATTAAACCGTTTTCTAGATAAATACTAATTTGTTTTAATTTTTAAGAAGATACCTTATTTCAGTTTAAATAAGTTAGAATTCATATAACATTTATTTTTCTATTTTAAACGGTTTAAAAAGATTCACTGGTAAATTTTAAAAAATAGTGGTTTTATTCAATATCTGTAGGTCTGTTGAAGTTCTTAAAGTTTTTCTCATGAATCAAATGATTATCGATTGGAATATAGAAACAGTTATGATTTTTCATAATTGTTCTTACCCTAAGAATTCCTTGACTTATGTATTCTTCCATTATTGGAATGTACTTTCTATTATAAATGGAATGTAATGGCTCCGCTCTTTTTATGATGTTAACATCTTTGGGACTTCTGTGATAGGGTACCAAGGCATTAATTTCCCCATCTTCAATCAATGATTCTAATGTATCGAACATGTAGAATACAAAATTGCCCTCAACATATGGGGAGTCACAGGGTAATACGAGTGCATAATCAGAGTGTATATGTTTAAGGCCTGTCATTATTCCACACATTGGTCCTAGATCTTTTATTTCATCCGTTGTAAAATAGATTTTATAATTATAATCTTTCTGTCTTATAATCTTTTTATATTTTTTAATTCTTTTTTCATCATTTAAAACAATTACAGCTTCATCTATTTGATTGTTTAATGAATCAAGAACATGAATAATCATAGGCTTATCATTAATTTTCATTGATCCTTTATCTTTACCCATTCTTTTACTCATTCCTCCACATAAAAGTATACAAGATTTCATTTTTTTCACGGTTTTTAAAAATTGTTTATAGTTAAAAATAGTTTGTTACTTATTATTATATTATAATTGCTATTTGATTTTTAAATTTAAAAAAAGTAGATTGGTTTTAAAAAATTAATATAAAAATTTAAAAAAAATTATAAATACTCTAAAGGGTATTATTTAGAATCATTTAGCGTTTTGTTGCCCTAAGAGTATTTATTTATTTGGAATTGTTTAACACTTCATAATTTAAGAGTGTTTATTCAGTTAAAATTACATTTGCATCTTCATCAAATGGATTTGTACGAATTGCTAAATTTAACATATATGGATAATGTTTCTTAATAGATGCCAAATATCTAATCCATTCATAGAGAAGCTTACTATAAATTCTGTTCACATCACCAAATAAATGTTTTAAATCTGTTTCCGGTGATTTACTTATATCATCTCTAAAGTCTAACTCTTCCATTAAGTGCATAATTGAAAGCATTAACTGTGAGAAATTATCCCTATTGTGCAATGTAGGATTTGATATGATCTCAAGGACAAATTCCCTGTTTGCATTTAAAAACTCTTTTAAATCTTCAAAAAATAAAACCATTTCATCATTTGTAATTGTTGGATGCAATGTTTTAGGTTTATTTTCCATTTCTTCTAAATGTTTTTTGAAGTCATCATCACTCCAGGTAGAAATAGATTTCAATGCTCTAACAATATCATCACTTTCATCAATTTTATAGATACGACTTAATAGACCATAACCAATTTCATTAAAGAATATGCCCATCATCATATCTATTTTATCCTGAATTTGTTTCTTTTCATTTCTTTCAATCATGTTTTCTGCTACTAATGCTACAATTAGAATGTCTATTGGAATAAATCCTAGATGTAACATTACATAGTGGAATATTTCTGCAGGCTCTCCAAATATTATTGTATCTATTCCATATATAATAAATACCAATATTATGAGGATGATTGCAAAATGTAGCTCCCACTTAGACCATTTTACTTTTACCATTCTCTCACCACTAAAATTTACATCAATAATGTATATAATTTTTTATAGATTTATTAAAATCTATTATTATTTTAATACTTTATTATTGATATATTTTTAATTGATTTAAGTTTAAATTAAAAAAAATAGTTAATAATCTCACACATTATATTAATGAAATATGGAAAGTTGTTAATATATTCTACGATTAATATGTCATTTCTTCATTAAATTTAAAACCATGATCTAAAAAATAATATTTCATTGTTTTAATAGTTGAAAAATGGTTAAAATAGGAAATAGTTTAATTTAAAATAATATTTTCGGTTTGTATATAAAATAGTTAGAATAAGAACTCCAATATTTTATTATTCTAAAATAATTGAAAAATGGTAAAAATAAGAAATAATTTTTTCTATCTTATATCGTTGAAAAGTGGTTATATTAAAGATAGTTAATGTTTAGATGCGGTTATAATACCTATTGGATTTTCCGCTTTCATAAGTATTCCACGATCTAGTATTCTACCTTTTGACACGTTAATCTCCATAAATTGAGGATTATAGTTCAAATCTTTTAGTTTGTTAACCGCTTCAACTTTTGTATCTACAAGTATTGATGTAATTAGGATTCTACCTTTAGGATTTAACTTTTCATTTACAATATCTAAAATGGTCTCAAGTTCCCTTCCACTTCCACCGATAACCGCAATATCCATATTGTCTATTTTTTTAAGGGCATTAACAGCGTCATCTTCCATAAG